>NZ_JAGQCQ010000036.1:0-17178 GCF_024346275.1 Cyanobium sp. BA20m-p-22 | reverse complement strand
GCCTGCGGTGTTTTAGGCTCAGGGAGTGCGGGCGATTAGCACAGCGGTAGCGCACTTCCTTCACACGGAAGGGGTCACTGGTTCGAATCCAGTATCGCCCATCTGAGCAGGGTCGATGTCAGACCCCCAACCAGCAGGCAGAATTGCTACAGCTTTTCGCCGACCTGACCCAATTGCCGGCCCCCTCCCCCAATAACGCGACTGGCGGCCTTTCAGCCCTAGGGGAGGCCCTCCGCCATGGCCGCGAGGCCCGGGGTCTCAGCATTGCCGAGCTGGCTGGTCGGCTCAATATGGGCCTGGAGCAGCTCCAGGCCCTAGAGGCTGCTGATGCCAGCCGCCTGCCCGAAGCCGTATTCGTGATCGCCCAGGCCCGCAGGGTGGCTTCCAACCTGGCAATCGATATCAGTGGCCCCCTGCAGATGCTGCGCGCCAGCGGGCCATTCCAGCCCCAGGCCGCCAGGGCTCAAACCCCGCCCGCCCCAGGGCCAGCTGGCCGCAGCCCACGCCCAAGCCCACGCCCACAGTTCCTGGGGCCCCTGGCCCTGGCAGCAGCAATCCTGGCTGGGGTGGCAACGGGAGGGGTTTTACTGCGCCAGCAATGGTTGCAGCAGCGCGCCCAGCCTGGGCCTGCCGGCAGCCCCATCGCTGTCCCAACGGCAGCCCAACCTGCGGCTGTCGCCGCCAGCAGCCCGGATCTCGTGCTGCGCAGCCAGGAGCCCAGCTGGCTGGAGGTGAAGGCCGAAGCAGGCAAGGTCCTCTTCCGCGGCACCTTCAGCGGCGAGCGCCGCTTCCCCCTAGGAGGCGGGCTACAGGTGCTCGCCGGGCGACCCGACTTGGTGCAGGCCCAGCTGGGCACCGCACCGAGCCGGGCCCTCGGCTCGATCGATCAGGTGCGCTGGCAGCGTTTCAGTGCTCCGGCACCCTGAGCTCCAGGCCGCAGGCCTCCCGCACCACGGCAGCGCAGGCCTGCAGGCTCCAGCGCTCCAAGCTGAGATCCACCTGCGGCTGCCCGGGGGCAGCCGCCACGGGTTGCAGAACGATGCCCACGGCGCCGTCCTGCTGTTGCACCTGGAAAGCGGCGATTACCGGGGCAGGCCGGCGGTCTAGGGCGGCGGCCAACCGCAGCAGCAGGGCCATTGAACTCACCGTGCGCCGCTGCTCGCGGCCCTCGATCAGCTGCCACGACTCATGCCGTTTCTTCGGCAAGCTGCGCCGGTGATAACGGCCGATCGCCGCCACCATCAGGTGCTCCAGCTCGGAGTAGCCCAGCAGCTCGCCATGGCGAATCAGATACCAGCTGTGCTTGTGGTAGGCCGAAATATTGATGCTCTTGCCACAGGTGTGGAGCTGGGCGGCGGCCCAGAGCAACTCCCGACCTGGGCCTTCGTCAGCGTGGAGCAGCCCGCGGGATTGGTCGTAGAGGCTCAGGGCGTGGGCCGCGACCCGATCGGCCCGGGAGGGGTCAACGCCAAAACCCTGGGCCAGGTGCAGAACCGTGCGCTCCCGGATCGTGCTCTGGAAGGCGAAGCGATCGTCCAGCAGCCCATTGCGCAGCATCCAATCGACAATCAAACCCTCCCGCAGGCCCCGATCACACACCACCAGCTCCCGCACCTGCAGCATGGCCATCGCGGTCTGCAGGATCAGCGCCCCGGGCACGATGATTTCGGAGCGCCGCTCATTGATGGCGCTCAGGGCCCGGCGCTGCTCCGGGGTCATCGCCAGCAGCCGGGCGGTGAGCTGGTCGATGCGCTCCCGGCTGAGCCGGTAACCATGGAGCTTGAGCGGGGGTTTGGGGTCTTCGGCCGCCGCCAGAGCCGCCAGGGCCATCGCCGTGCCGCTGGTGGCCACCATCAGCGGCTGCTCACCAGGCCGCAGGGCCGCCTTCACTTCGGCAACGGCCGGATCCAGGGCCCCCTGGATATAGGCCTGCAAAAATCCCCGGCGATCGGCGGGGAGCGGGTCCTGCTGGCAGAACTCCCGCTGCAGCCGCACCGCGCCGATACGGGTGCTGCTGAGGCAGCGGGCATCTTGACCGTCGGCCAGCACCAGTTCGGTGGAGCCGCCACCGATATCGATGATCAGGTGGGGCCGGTCGGCAAAGGCCATGCCCGAGAGCACCCCCAGATAGATCAGCCGGGCCTCCTCCGGGCCACTCACCAGATCCACATCCAGCCCCAGCTGCTCCTGGAGGGCCACCAGGAAATCCCGACCGTTGGGGGCCTCCCGCACGGCGCTGGTGGCCGCGGTGACGATCTGCTCCACGCCATGGCTGAGGGCCAGGTCGCGGTCGTGGCGCAGGGTGCGGAAGGCTCGCTCAATCGCCTCAGCGCTCAGTTCGCCACTGTGGGGATCCCTGTCACCAAGCCGGGTGGTGGCCTTCTCGGCCAGCACCACGCTGAAGCTGCAGAGCTTGGGATCCACCTCCGCCACCAGCAGGTGGATCGAATTGGTGCCGATGTCGATTGCCGCCACCCGGCGCCGGCCGGCCGGCTGAAGGTTGGGGACCTGATCCATCGGGCTCGGCGGCTGCCGCTAGGGAGCCACTTTGCCATCCGCGGGCTATCCCACCGGCACCCCTAGGGTGCGGCGCAACGGAAAAAGAGCATGGCCTCCTCCCTACTGCGGGCCTGGCTGGAGCTGGTGCGCTGGCACAAGCCCAGTGGCCGTTTGATTCTGCTGATTCCAGCCGGCTGGAGCCTCTGGCTCGCCCCCCATGCCCCGCCGCCAGCCCAGCTGGTGGGCTGGATCGTGGTCGGGGGCCTGGCCGTGAGCGCGGCCGGCTGCATCGCCAACGACCTCTGGGACAGGCGCATCGACCCCCTAGTGGAGCGCACCCGCAACCGCCCCCTGGCCGATGGCCGACTCAGCGTGGCCGAAGCGCTGCTGTTGCTGCTGCTCTCCCTGCTGGTAGCCCTGGGGGTGGTGGTCTGGGGCCTGCCGCCGGAAAGCCGCGGGGCCTGCCTGGTGCTGGCGATCGCCGCCCTGCCGCCGGTGCTGCTCTACCCCTCGGCCAAGCGCTGGTTTGCCTATCCCCAGCTGGTGCTTGCCCTCTGCTGGGGCTTTGCCGTCCTGATCCCCTGGGCGGCCCGCACGGGTTCCCTGGCGGGCGGCTGGCCCCTGGCCCTGGTGTGGCTGGCCACCCTGCTGTGGACCTTCGGCTTCGACACGGTGTATGCCATGGCCGACCGCGACGACGACCGGGCCATCGGCGTGCGCAGCAGCGCCCTAAGCCTGGGTGAGCACGCGCCCCTGGCGGTGGCCCTCAGCTACGGCCTGGCCAGCCTGGCCCTGGGCCTGGCGGCAGGACTCCAGGGCACGGGCTGGATCACCTGGCCCCTCGGCCTGGTGGCAGCAGGGGGAATGCAGTGGGAAGTGGCCCTGCTGAGGCGCCCGAATCTGCCCCGCTCGGCCTTCGGCCGCCATTTCGGCCGCCAGGTGCAACTCGGGGGTCTGCTGCTGCTCGCCCTCGTGCTGGGCCAACTGCCATGAAGCAGCCAGCGCCCCTCCAGCCCGGGGACCGGGTGCAGATGGTGGCAGCCAGTTCGGCCCTGATTGGGGACGCTGCCCTGGCCCGCCTGGATGCCGGCATCTCGGTGCTCGAGGGTTGGGGCCTGGAGGTGGAGCGCCCCCCCCTGGCTGGGCGGAGCTGGGGCTACCTGGCTGGCCTCGATCAGGAGAGGCGCGGCGACCTGCTGGCCGCCGCCCGGCGGGGCGCCGACCTGCTGGCCTGCGTGCGCGGGGGCTGGGGCGCGGCTCGCCTGCTGGAGCAACCCCTGGCCCTGCCCTGCCGCTGGTTGCTGGGCTTCTCCGACGTCACCTCCCTGCTCTGGGCCCAGCTGGCCCAGGGCCAGGGCGGCGCCATCCACGGCCCCCTGCTGACCACCCTGGGGGCCGAGCCCGCCTGGAGCCAGGAGCGGTTGAGGGCCGTGCTGTTCGGCGAAACCCTCGCCCCCCTGCAGGGTGAGTGCTGGACTGGCGGCAGCGCCAAAGGGCCGCTGCTGGCGGCCAATCTCACCGTGGCCACCCACCTGCTGGGCACCCCCCACCTGCCCGATCTGCGCGGCGCCATCCTGGTGCTGGAGGACGTGGGCGAAGCCCCCTACCGGATCGAGCGGATGCTCACCCACTGGCGCCTGTGCGGGGCACTGCAGCAGCTGGGCGGCATCGGCCTGGGGGCGTTCAGCGACTGCGATGGGAACTCGGGGGGAGCAAGTTCAGATTGCTTCTCGCTTGAGCAGGTGCTGCGTGAGCGCACCGCCGATCTAGGCATGCCAGTGGTGGCTGGGCTGCCCGTGGGCCATGTGACCGGCAATGCGGCTTTGCCCCTGGGGGCCATGGCCGAGCTCGATGGCGACAGCGGTCAGCTGCGAATGGGGCCAGCTGCAACTCAGCCCTGGTGAGCAGCAGGCCTAGTCGAGAGCACCGCTGCCGCCACGCTGAGGTCGAAGGAGGTGGTGAGCTTGATGTTGGAGGGCGGCCCCTCCAGCACCTGCACCGGCAAGCCGAGCAGTTCAAACAGGGCCGCGTCGTCGGTGACACTCCAGCCCTGCTCCCTGGCGCTGGCGTGGGCAGCCCGCAGCTGGTGCACGGGAAAGCCCTGGGGGGTCTGGGCCGCCCAGAGAGAGCGGCGATCGGGGGTGGCGGTGATCGTGCCCTCGCCGTCCACCTGCTTGATCGTGTCGGTGACCGGGGTGGCCGCAATCACGGCAGCCCCGCCGGATACGGCGGCGGCACAGCGCTGCAGTAACTCGGGCTCCACCAGGCAGCGGGCGCCATCGTGAATCAGCACCCCCTCCGCCTCGGGCGGCAGCGCCGCCAGACCCAGACTCACCGACTCCTGGCGCGTGTCACCGCCGACGATCCAGCGGACCGGCCGGTCTGGAGAAGCCGCCGCCACGATCGCGGCGATCGCCTCCCCATCCAGCGGCTGCCCGACGATGCCGATCCAGCTGATGGCAGGGCAAGCCAGGGCGGCCTCCAGGGTCCAGGCCAACACGGGCCGACCCGCCACTGGCAGCAACAGCTTGTTGCCCTCTGCCCCCATGCGGCGGCCGCTGCCGGCGGCGGCGATCAGCAAATGCACAAGCAACTCCCGTTCAGTGGGTCAAACCGGATCCAATCCATACAATCAGGCCGCAGACTCCATGCCCTTGCAATGCGCGCCCTGTTTCTAATTCCGGGCGGCAGCAGCAAGCAGCTGCAGAGTTTCGCCGCCATCGCGGCGGTGGCCGACCAACTCAAGGCCGAGGTGCAGGTGGTCTGCCCGATGGCAACCATGCCCATCTGGGGCCTGCATCCGGCGGTGGGCCGGGCCCTGCCCTTCGCCTACGACCAGGCCACCCTGGCCGACTGGGCCAACCTGATGGGATCGGTGCGCGAGCCGGATTTTCAGCTGTGTTTCAACCTGGCGCCCAGCCGCCAGATGGACCTGATGCTGTCCCTGAGCCACATCCCCACCCGAATTGCGGCCAGTGGTTTCTCCGCCACCGAAAAGATCACACCCAGCGCTGAGAGCTGGCCCAACCAGGCCCTAGCCGCCTACCTCCAACCGGTCGGGGTGCGGCTTGAAGCCGACAGCTTCCGCCTCACCCTGGCCCAGGCAGATCTCGCCGCCGCCGCCGCCGCCCTGCCTGCCGGGGATGGGCCGGCCCTGCTGCTCGCCCCCTCAGGCGCGGCTGGCGACTGGCCCGCCGGCCAGTGGCAAGACCTGCCAGCAGCGATCCGCACCAAACTGCCCAACCTGCGGACCCAGGCGGCCCTGGGGGGCGCCACGGCCGGGGGCCTGCGTCAGCGGGCAGCCCAGATCGCCAGCGTCGATGTGGTGTTGGCCAGCGATCCGCTGACGGTTGAACTGGCCCTGCTGCTGGGGATACCGCTGGTGGCCCTGGGCCGGGAGGCCACCAGCCTGCCCAAGCGCGCCGGGGTTCAGGGCCTGGGCTCCGCCACCTCCCTCAGCCAGCTCACGGGCGCCGAGGTGCTAGCCGCCCTGGGCCTGGGCTGATCACTCCAGACGATCAGCCCACTCCATACGGTCAGCCCACGCCATACGATCAGCGCCAGTGAAGCCCTAGCTGCGATGCCCAGCCCCGCTCCCCTGGCCGACCAAGTCGCCCTGGTCACCGGAGCCAGCAGGGGTATTGGCCGTGCCATAGCCATAGAGCTGGCCGCCGCCGGGGCCCTGGTGGTGGTCAACTACGCCAGCTCACCGCAGGCCGCCGAAGCGGTGGTGGCCGAGATCGCCGCGGCCGGTGGCCGGGCCTGGGCCCACCAGGCCAACGTGGCCGAGGAGGAGCAGGTGGAGGCGATGGTGAAGGCGGTGCTGGCCAAGGAGGGCCGGCTCGATGTGCTGGTCAACAACGCCGGCATCACCCGCGATGGCCTGCTGATGCGCATGAAAACCGCCGACTGGCAGAGCGTGATCGACCTCAACCTCACCGGCGTGTTCCTCTGCACCCGGGCCGTCAGCCGCACGATGCTGAAGGCCCGCTCCGGCCGGATCATCAACATCACCTCGGTGGTGGCCCTGATGGGCAATCCGGGCCAGGCCAACTACAGCGCCGCCAAGGCGGGCCTGATCGGCCTCACCCGCAGCAGCGCCGCCGAATTCGCCAGCCGCGGCGTCACCGTCAACGCAGTGGCCCCCGGCTTTATCGAGAGCGACATGACCGCCGAGCTCAACAAGGAGCCGATCCTGGCGGCCATCCCCCTGGGGCGCATGGGCCAGCCGGCCGAAGTGGCCAGCGCCGTGCGCTTCCTGGCCGCCGATCCCGCCGCCGCCTACATGACCGGCCAGGTACTGCAGGTGGATGGCGGCATGGTCATGCGCTAGGGCCTCAGGGATTGGTGATCGGCTGACCCAGCTCCTCGCGCAGCCGGCGAATTCTCAACAGCAAGCGCAGACGGCGGCTACGGGCGGTGAGTGTGAGAAACAGCCGCACCGGCACGTACACCAGGGCCATCAACACCCCGAACATCGCCACCATTACAAACACCATCGCATTGGCACTGGTGGCAGGCGCCAGCGCAACCGCCTCGTTTGCGCTTTCCAGGGCCGTTTGCAGCAGATCCTCCATCTCCCCGCTTTCTGCTAAGGCCGACCCTATCGAGGCTGGCGAGATTCGGCAGGCCAAGGAGAGGATCGATTCGGCTTTCCCCACCCCAACCCCCCCTGCGTGGAGCGGGGCTGCTGTGGGACCCTGAAATCACCCGAATTGACCCCTCTCCATGGCCAAGCTGATCAGCTTCTCGGACGCTTCCCGCGGCTCCCTTGAGAGGGGTGTCAATGCCCTGGCCGATGCGGTCAGAGTGACCATCGGCCCCCGCGGCCGCAACGTGGTGCTCGAGAAAAAATTCGGCGCCCCCGACATCGTCAATGACGGCGTCACCATCGCCAAGGAAATCGAACTCGAGGATCCCTTCGAGAACGTGGGCGCCAAGCTGATGCAGCAGGTGGCCAGCAAAACCAAGGACACCGCCGGCGACGGCACCACCACCGCCACCCTGCTGGCCCAGGCCATGGTGCGCGAGGGCCTCAAGAACGTGGCCGCCGGCGCCAACCCGGTGGGCCTGCGCAAGGGAATGGAGCTGGCCTGCGCCCAAATCGTCACGGGAATCGCCGCCCGCGCCCAGGCCGTCGCCGGTGAGGCGATCCGCCAGGTGGCCACCGTGAGCTCCGGCAACGACGAAGAGATCGGCCGGATGATCGCCGAGGCCATGGACAAAGTCAGTGCCGACGGCGTGATCACGGTGGAGGAATCCACCTCCCTGGCCACCGAGCTGGAGATCACCGAAGGCATGGCCTTCGACCGGGGCTACAGCTCCCCTTACTTCGTCACCGACCAGGAGCGGCGCGAATGCGTCTTCGAAAACGCCCTGATCCTGATCACGGACCGCAAGATCAGCACGATCGCCGACCTGGTGCCCGTGCTCGAGGCGGTTTCCAAGGGCGGGCGGCCCCTGTTGATCCTGGCCGAGGAGGTTGAAGGCGAAGCCCTGGCCACCCTGGTGGTAAACAAAAACCGCGGTGTGCTCCAGGTGGCCGCCGTGCGGGCCCCGGGCTTCGGTGATCGCCGCAAGGCCATGCTGGGTGACATCGCAATCCTTACTGGCGCCACCGTGGTCAGCGAAGACCAGGCCATGACCCTGGACAAGACCGGGTTGGCCGAACTCGGCCAGGCGCGCCGCATCACCATCACCAAGGACAGCACCACGATCGTGGCCAACGATGACCACCAGGCCGCCGTTGCCGACCGGGTGGCCTCGATCCGGCGCGAACTTGACAACACCGATTCCGAATACGACCGCGAGAAGCTCAATGAGCGGATCGCCAAGTTGGCCGGGGGTGTGGCCGTGATCAAGGTGGGCGCCCCCACCGAAACCGAGCTGAAGAACCGCAAGCTGCGCATCGAGGATGCCCTCAATGCGACCCGCGCCGCCGTGGAGGAAGGCATCATTGCTGGCGGGGGTTGCACCCTGCTTGAGCTGGCCCAGGGCCTCGATAGCTTGGCCGCTTCCAGCCAGGGCGATGAGCGCACCGGCGTTGGCATCGTGCAGCGCTCCCTGGCCGAACCAGTGCGCCAGATCGCCCACAATGCCGGCGCCGACGGAGCCGTGGTAGCCAACGAGATCCTGCGCCTGGGCAAGGGCTACAACGCCCTCACCGGCGTCTACGAAGACCTGCTCAGCGCCGGCATCCTCGATGCCGCCAAGGTGGTGCGCTTGGCCCTCCAGGATGCGGTGTCAATCGCTTCGATGCTGATCACCACTGAAGTGGTGATCGTCGACAAGCCCGAACCCGAAGCCCCCCCCGCCGGCGGCGACATGGGTGGAATGGGCGGCATGGGCGGTATGGGCGGTATGGGAGGTATGGGAGGTATGGGAATGCCCGGGATGATGTGAGCCCTAGCAGCAGGCCTGCACGTAGGCCGCCACCTGGAGGTCAACTCCGGTGATGGCGGTGCCCACCACCACCAGGTCTGCACCCTGATCGAGGGCCTGACGCACCTGCTGGGGGCTGGAGATGCCCCCTTCGCACACCAAACTCACCCCAGGGGGCAGTTGCTGCCTGAGCAGCGGCAGCAACTGCCAAGCCGGTGGGCGCAGCTCAGCCGTTGCCTCCGTGTAGCCATACAGGGTGGTTCCTACCCATTCACAGCCAAGGGCGGCGGCCCTCAGACCATTGGCAACGCTGTCGACATCGGCCATCAGCGGCGCCCCCAGCTCCCGCCTGGCCCGGCCGATCAGCTGCTCCAACTCCTCGCCGCCTGGCCTTACCCGCTCGGTGGCGTCAAGGGCGATCACATCTGCCCCCGCGCCCCACACCGCAAGGATTTCCTGCCAGCCCGGGGTGATGTACACCGAGCTGTCGGGGAAGCTGCGCTTCCACAGGCCCACAATCAGGGCATCGGGGCAGCGACGTCGCACCGCCCCGATATGTTCCGGGCTTTCAAGCCGCACGCCGCGGGCACCATTGCGCAGACTGGCCTCAGCCATGGCCGCGATCACATCGGGGTGGCGCATGGGGGAACCCTCCGGAGCCTGAACCGAAACGATCAGGCCGCTCGGATTGGGCCTAACTTCTGCCACCACTGGGCCTCCCTGGGGAAGATCTACCTCACTAGCCAGCCTGACAGCGCACCGGGAGCATGGGCAGGGCAGCGGTAGTTAGGAGAGCTTGCGATCGAGTAGGGGCCGAATCAACAGAAACAGTCCTGCCGCCAGCACCGCCAGGACCCCCAGGCAGGTTGCGGTGGTCATGGTGCCAAAGGGTGCTTCCAACACCACCGCTGAAAGGGAGAGCTCCCCGGCGTAGGCGGCGCGGATCGGTTCGATCGCAAAGGTCAGGGGATTGAGGGCCGCCAGCCAGCCGAGCCAGGTGGGCATGAACGACAGCGGAGCCAGGGCAGTGCTGGCAAATAGCAGGGGCAGGTTGGCCACAAAGATCACCGCTATCAGCTCGATGTGCCCAGGCAGGGCGAAGGCCAGGCCCAGGCTCAGGGCAGTGACGGCAAACACGAGCAGCAGCAGGGTGACCAGCACCAGCAGCAGGCCCCCTGCCCCTGGCCAGCCGTAGCCCAGCAGGGCTGCGGTGCCCATGATCGCCAGGCTCTGCACCAGGCTGAGGGATGTGATGTAGAGAACCGAAGCAAACACGATCGAACTGCGGGAGCGCAAGGGCGCCACCAGCAGCCGGTTAAGGAAGCCGAACTCCCGATCAAACATCACCGGCAGGCCGGCATTGAGGGCCGCGCTGAAGGCGGTGAAAACAATCACGCCTGCCCCGAGGAAGCGTCCGTAACTGATGTCACCTGGCAGTAGACCCGCCGGGGCCTTGGCAAACAGGGCTCCAAACAGCACCAGCCAGATCAGCGGCTGCAACACCCCGGCCACCAGGGTGGAGGGTCGGCGTTGCAGCTGCACAAACAGGCGGCCGGTGAGGGCGAGGGTTTCCTGGCTGATCTCGGCCAGGGCTGAGGGGGCAGGAGAGGAGGTGACTGGAGAGGGGGAAGGGGAGATCGTCATCACATGCTCGCTTTGCGTTCGGCCTTGGGATCTCGGCTACCAGCTACGGCCAGCTCCGCATCCATCATGGTGCGGCCTGTGGCCTGGAGATAGACATCGTCGAGGCTGGGGCGACTCTGGGCCAGGGCAAACACCGGCAGGTCGGCTGCCGAGAGCTGGCGGCGCAGCTGCTCCACCACACCGTCGTGCTCGATCACCAGGTTGAGGGAATAACCCTGGGACTGGTTGACCACCACCTGGCGCACGCCGGCACAGGCGTGCAGCAGGGCACGCACCCGCTCAGCCTCTTCGGCGTCACTGAACTCCCGCACCCTCAGGGTCACCCGATCCCCGCCCAGGGCAGCCTTCAATTCGGCAGGGGCGCCCTGGGCGATCACCCGGCCGGCTTCGATGATGGCCAGCTGATCCGCCAGGGCATCCACCTCTTCGAGGTAGTGGCTGCTGAGCAGCACCGTGGTGCCGCCGTCGCGCAGCTGGCGCAGCACCGCCCAGATCACGGCCCGACTCTCGATGTCGAGGCCCACGGTGGGCTCATCGAGCACCAGTACCTGGGGCCGATGCAGCAGCCCGGCCGCCAGATCGAGGCGGCGCCGCATGCCGCCGGAATAGCTGCCGCATCGGCGGTCGATCCAGTCGGCCATGCCGAGCAACTCGATCAACTCGTCAATTCGCTGGCTGCTTAGCCGCCAAGGCAGGTGGTAGAGGTTTCCCTGCAGCCGCATCAGCTCGCGGCCGGTGAGGATCTTGTCGATCGCCACCTCCTGGGCCACGTAGCCCAGCAGACGCCGCACGGCCCGGGGCTCGCTCAGGGCATCCAGGCCACCCACCCGCACCAGGCCGCTGTCGGGGGCCAGCAGGGTGCAGAGGATGCGCAGGGCGGTGGTCTTGCCGGCGCCATTGGGCCCAAGCAAGCCATAGAGGCAGCCGGCTGGCACCTCCAGGGAGAGCTGATCGAGGGCTACTACCCCCTGGCCGCGCCTTCCGCCGCCGTAACTCTTGCAGAGCTGCTGCAGTTCGATCACCGAGCCAGGGCGCCCCAATCAGCCAACCAATGTAGGGAGCATGGCCAGCCGGACGTTGAGGAGATCCGGACCCAGCAGGGCTGCCTGGGGCAGTCGGGCGATCAGCAGCAGCAGGCAGATGCCAAAGAGATAGAAAATTGACCAGCGAAACATGGCCTTTGCCCGCTGGGGGTTTTCCGAATCCCGGCGCAGCTGGGAGCTGAGCTGCAACAGGCGGGCGTTGAAGGGCAGCACCATCAGGCCATAGAGCAGGCCACCACTGGGCAGGGCCAGCACCCCGAGCAGGCTGAAGGCCACCGTGGCCCAGGCGTAGTGACTGATGGCCCTGGTGGTGACGAGCACACCCTTCACCACCGGCAGCATCGGAATGCCGACGGAGCGGTAGTCATCCTTGAGCAGCAGGGCCAGGGCCCAGAAGTGGGCTGGCGTCCAGAGCATCACCAGACAAAACAGCCACCAGGAGGACCAACCCAGGGCGCCGGTGGCGGCGGCAGCTCCTACCAGCGGCGGGATTGCCCCGGCGACGCCGCCAATCACAATGTTTTGGCTGGTGCGGGGCTTGAGCAGGGCGGTGTACAGCAGCACGTAACTGCAAAGCCCCAGTAGGGAGAGGCTTGCAGCCAGGGGGTTGACGCCGAAGACCAGCACCACCACCGAGAGCAGCGTCAGCCCGATGGCAAGGGCGAAGGCCTGGCGCTGGGCCAGGCGGCCAGAGGGCAGGGCGCGACGACTGGTGCGCTGCATGCGGCCGTCGAGGTCTTGCTCCCAGAGGCAGTTGAGAACGCCGGCCGCTGCTGAAGCCAGGCTGCCTCCCACCAGGGTGCAGGCGATGGTGCGGGCTGAAAGGGAGCCGCCGCCACTGAGGGCCATCCCGCCCAGGGTGGTGGCGAGCAGCAGGGGAATCAAGCGGGGCTTTGCCACCTCCAGCCAGGCGGGAAGCTGCACAGACGGGCGGATCGGGGCCGGCCCCGGGGCAACAGCGGTTGCACTAACCATGGATCACCTCCGGCGCCAGCCGGGCAGAGGACACCGCTTTGCCAGGGCTGCCGAGGCAACGGGCCAGCACGGCTGCCAGCAGGCCCACCAGCAGGGCGGCAGTGATCTGGTGGCCAATTGTTAACAGGGGTGCTTGGAGCTGGAGCTTCAAGGTCAAGACCCCCAGGACCACCTGCAACCCCACCAGGCCAGCGGCAGCTAGGGCCAGGGCGGGCAATTGGCCAAGGCCCCGGGGCAGTAGTGGGGTCGTGGCCGCCAGGGACAGCACCGCCAGAGCGGCCGGCATTGCCAGTTGGCGATGGGCCATTAGCCAGGAGCAGCCATTGCCCTGACTGAGGCATTGGTCAGCTGCCCATTGGCTGGCCATGGAGCCGCCCAGGAGGCATTGGGCCAACACCAACCCCATAGCGATTGCCGCCAGAACCAGCCACCACAGGGGTGGGGCAGCAAGATCCCGACCCACAATGGCGAGCCTCTGGTAGAGGCCACTGCAGAGGGCCACCAGCAACAGGGCGGTGGCCAGGTGGGCCGTCACCAGGGGGGAGGCCAGCAATTGGCTGACGGTCAGGGCCCCGAGGGCCCCTTGGACAGCTACCAGGAGCAGGGACCCAGCTGCGGCCCAGGGCAGCCAGCCAGGTAGGCGGCGGCGCAACACGTAGCTGGCTGCGGTGAGCACCAGCAGGGAAACGCCGACCACGAAGGCATCGAGCCGATGGAACCACTCCAGAAAAACCTGGACGTTCATCTGGCGGCCGGGCAGGAACTGGCCGTAGCAAAGGGGCCAGTCTGGACAGGCCAGGCCCGCCTCCATTACCCGGGTGGCACCGCCTATGCCCACCAGGGCCACCATGGCCACTACCAGGTGGGAGGCCAGCAGGCTGAGGCGCTGGAGCAGGACCGGATCTGATCCAGGCCCCATATCGGATTGAGGATTCGCTGCCATGGCAACGACCGGCCCTTGAGTGGCCACAAGTTAGCCAGGTCGATCAGAGCAAGGGATCAGCAATCCCGCACACATCGAGGAGTGGGTCCATTGGTTTGGCAACCAATGCAACTTCCCCTGCGCAGCCACCGCTCCTGAGCCATAGGCTGGAGAAAAGCTTTGCGCTAAGCGTGCAGATCCGCACCACCTTGACTGTGCTGACGGCCGCCACAGCCCTTGTGCTCACAGGGCTTTGGGTAGGCAACAACGTCAACATGTTGCCCATCGGCGCCAGCAGCAACGCAGCCACCTACGACTCACTCTTTAAGGTTTTATTCAGCATTGGCACCATGCTGTTTGTCGGCATCGTGATCATGCTGGTTTACAGCCTGTTCAAATTCCGACGTCGCAGCGGTGATCTGAGCGACGGACTGGCAATCGAAGGAAACCTGCCTCTCGAAATTGTCTGGACTGCCATCCCCGCCGTGGTTGTGCTGTTTGTAGGTATCTACAGCTACGACATCTACGAGCGCATGGGCGGCATGGTGGCCCTCAATGACCACTCGGCCATGGATCACGCGGCCATGGCCCAGCCAGCCATACAGGCCTCGGCATCGTCCAGGGTTTGGGGGGGGATCGGAGCAGCCGGAATGGATGCGCCAAGTGTGGGCAAGGTGCTGCCGGTGGAAGTGACCGCCATGCAATTTGCCTTCATCTTTCACTACCCGGATGCCAACATCACCAGTGGCGAATTACATGTGCCGGCCGGCCAATCGGTGGAACTGCACATGGAGGCCAAAGATGTGATCCACGCCTTCTGGGTGCCCCAGTTCCGGCTCAAGCAAGACATCATCCCCGGCCAGCCGACCGTGCTCTCCTTCACGGCCACCAGGGCGGGCAGTTACCCAATCGTCTGCGCAGAACTCTGTGGCCCGTACCACGGAGGCATGCGTTCCAATGTCGTGGTGCATGAGCCCGAGGCCTACAGCGCCTGGCTGCAGCAGAACAGCCCGATCAGCACCACCACTACCTGAATAGCCATGACCCTTGCCAATCCAAGTGATTTCAATGGCAGCCTGCAGCCCCAGGGCTGGCTCAAGTATTTCAGTTTCAGCCTCGACCACAAGGTGATTGGTCTGCAATATCTGGTTTGCGGCTTCATCTTCTACCTGATCGGCGGGGCCCTAGCCGGTGTGATACGCACCGAATTGGCCAGCCCCATCTCCGATTTCGTCAGCCGCGAAACCTATAACGAAGTGCTCACCCTGCACGGCACGGTGATGATTTTCCTCTGGATCGTGCCGGTGGTTAACGGGGGCTTCGGTAACTACCTGATCCCCTTCTACGTGGGCGCCCGGGACATGGCTTTCCCCCGGCTCAATGCGGTGGCTTTCTGGCTGATCCCCCCCGCCGGGATTCTGTTGATCAGCAGTTACTTCATTGCCGGGGCAGCAGCCCAGTCTGGCTGGACAGCCTATCCACCCCTGAGCCTCACGACCCCGGCGGCGGGTCAGGTGGTGTGGATCCTGAGTGTGCTGCTGCTTGGCGGCAGTTCCATATTCGGCGGCATCAACTTCATCGCCACCGTGCTCAAGTTGCGGCGGCCAGGGCTGAAACTGATGCAGCTACCCATGTACTGCTGGGCCATGCTTGGCACCAGCATTCTGGTGGTGCTCTCAACGCCCGTGCTGGCCGGCACGTTGATCCTGTTGAGCTTTGACATCATTGCCCACACCGGCTTCTTCAACCCGGCCCTGGGCGGCAACGTGGTGGTTTATCAGCACTTGTTCTGGTTCTACTCCCACCCGGCGGTTTACATCATGGTGCTGCCAGCCTTCGGCCTGGTGAGCGAGATCCTGCCGGTTCATGCCCGCAAACCGCTATTTGGTTACACCACGATGGTGTATTCGATCATGGCGATTGTCTTCCTGGGCCTGATCGTTTGGGCCCACCACATGTTCACCAGCGGCACCCCCCCCTGGATGCGCCTTTTCTTCACGATCGCCACCTCCTTCATTGCCGTGCCGACCGGCATCAAATTCTTCAACTGGCTTGCCACCCTTTGGGGCGGCAAGATCGCCTTGAACTCGGCAATGCTGTTTTCCTGCGCCTTCATCGTCAACTTTGTCTTTGGTGGCATCACCGGCGTAGCCCTGGCCCAGGTGCCCTTCGACATTCACGTGCATGACACCTACTTTGTGGTGGGTCATTTCCACTACATCGTCTATGGCGGCACCGTGTTCGTCATCTTCGGCTCCCTCTATCACTGGTATCCCAAATTCACCGGCCGCATGCTCAACGAAGATCTGGGCCGGCTCCACTTCCTGCTCACCTTTATTGGTTTCAATCTCTGCTTTGCCCCCCAGCACTGGCTTGGCCTCAACGGCATGCCGCGTCGGGTGGCCGAGTACGACCCGGCCTTCACCACCCTCAACCAGATCAGCAGCGTGGGCGCCCTGTTGATGGCCATCAGCACCCTGCCCCTGCTGATCAACGTCGTGCTCACGGCGATCAACGGAAAAGTGGCCGGCGACAACCCCTGGAACGCCCTTACCCCGGAATGGCTGACCAGCTCGCCACCGCCGGTTGAAAACTGGCTCGGAGAGGCTCCCCTGGTAACCGAACCCTACGGCTACGGTCAAAAGCAAGAGGTCACCCCATGACCAGCACCGCCCCCCTTCAGGACACCAGCACCAGCCTCCATGGCGACACCCCGGCCGAAGCTGGGGGCCACGGCGATTTCCGCCTGTTTGGCCTGGCCACCTTCCTGGTGGCCGACGGCATGACCTTCGCCGGCTTCTTCGCCGCCTACCTCACCTTCCGGGCCGTGAATCCCCTGCCGGAAGGGGGCAATTACGAACTCGAGTTGCTGCTCCCCACGATCAATACCGTGGTGCTGATCATCAGCAGCTTCACCTTCCACCGGGCAGGCAAGGAATGCAGGGGCGGCAACCTGGGCGCCAGCCGGCTATGGCTGGCCATCACCGCAGCTCTGGGCGCGGCATTTCTCGCCGGCCAGATGGTGGAGTATTTCAGCCTGCCCTTCAGCCTCACCGACAACCTATTTGCCAGCACCTTCTACGCCCTGACCGGCTTCCACGGCCTACACGTGACCCTCGGTGTGATCTGCATCACCATCGTGGCCCTGCAGACCAGAGCAGGAGGGCGGATCAGCGCCAGTGACCATTTCGGCCTGGAAGCGGCCGAACTTTATTGGCACTTCGTCGATGGAATCTGGGTGGTCCTCTACGGGATTCTGTATCTGCTTTGACAGGATTGCCTGCGCCAATGGTCTTCACACCCTGGCATTAATTGCCATATACGGCTTAAGTAGACAGAATCATCCCTAGAAACAACCCAGGGCGGGAGTTATCCATGGTGTCCAGGCCAGGAGACAGTCCATTGGAAATGCTGGCGGGCCAGGCCCTGCTAGATCGGGCCCGGGCCCTTAGCAACCAGCCGGAAGATCAGATCGCCCGGGCCTGTGGCTACGTGGGGCCCAGTGGCCGGGTGATGAAAAAGAGCTTTTATAGAGCCCTGGTGGCCGCCAAGGGATACCAGCTGCCCGATGCCCCCAGCGGCGGCGGCCGTGGCACGGGCCATGGCAAGGGCCGCCAGGCCGAATTCCGCACCAGGGTGCATGGGAACGGCAACCTGCTGATCGGTCATGCCTACACCCGTCGGCTGGGGCTGGAGCCCGGCAAGGAATTCCGA
>NZ_JAGQCQ010000035.1:0-17210 GCF_024346275.1 Cyanobium sp. BA20m-p-22 | reverse complement strand
GAAGACGGCCAGCTCTCGCTTTCGATCCGCCGCATTGAATACCAGCGCGCCTGGGAGCGGGTGCGTCAGCTGCAAAAAGAAGACGCCACCATCTACAGCGAGGTGTTCGCCACCAACCGCGGCGGCGCCCTGGTGCGGGTTGAAGGCCTGCGCGGCTTCATTCCCGGCAGCCACATCAGCACCCGCAAGGCCAAGGAAGAACTGGTGGCCGACTTCCTGCCGCTCAAGTTTCTGGAGGTGGATGAGGAGCGCAACCGCCTGGTGCTGAGCCATCGCCGCGCCCTGGTTGAACGCAAGATGAATCGGCTCGAGGTCGGCGAGGTGGTACTCGGCACCGTTCGCGGTATCAAGCCCTACGGCGCCTTCATCGACATCGGCGGCGTCAGCGGCCTGCTGCACATCTCTGAAATCAGCCACGAGCACATCGAGACACCTCACACGGTGCTGAATGTGAACGACCAAATGAAGGTGATGATCATCGACCTCGACGCCGAGCGGGGCCGGATCTCCCTCTCGACCAAGGCCCTCGAGCCCGAGCCCGGCGACATGCTCACCGATCCCCAGAAGGTGTTCGAGAAGGCCGAGGAGATGGCTGCCCGCTACAAGCAGATGCTGCTTGAGCAGGCCGAAGACAACGAGCCCATGGGGGTCACCCTGGACTGAGGGCGCCCAATCGCCGCAGTTTCCAATGGCACAATTGCTCCTGCGGGGCCAGACCCTTGCAGACGACAGGGGCATCCCCCACCAGATCGAAGCGGTGCTGTTTGACAAGGACGGCACCCTTTCAATCAGCGAGCCCATGCTCCATGCCCTGGCCTCAGCCAGGGTTTCAGTTGCCAGCCAGCTGTTGGCCCAGGGCCATCCCGAGCTTGCCGCCGTCAGAGGGGATGAACTGGTCGAGCTCCTCGGCCGAGCCTATGGATTGGGCGAGCAGGCGATCGATCCGGCCGGAGCCACGGCCGTGGGCTCCCGCCAGCACAACCTGATCTCCACCGCCACGGCCCTGGCCCAGGTGGGGCTGGGCTGGCCCGAAGCCCTGGCGTTGGGCGAAAGCGTGTTCACCGCCACCGATGGCCTGCATGGCCAGGGCAGCCAGCGACGGCCGATCGCCACCCCCGGCCTCCATCGACTGGTGGAGGCCCTTGGCAGAGCAGCGGTGGCCTGTGCCGTGATCAGCAACGACGATGGGGCTGGCATCGCAGCATTTCTGGCCAGCGCAAACCTCACCTGTCAGTTCCAGGGGCACTGGAGCGCCGATCACACCCCCCACAAGCCCGACCCCGCAGCCGTGCACGCCCTTTGCGCAAGCCTGGGGGTACCGCCCAACCGCTGTGCCCTGATCGGAGATGCCAACAGCGATCTGCGGATGGCAAAGCAGGCCGGAGTGCCCGTGGTGATCGGCTACACCGCCGGCTGGAGCTCGCCCCCTCCCCTCGATCCCTGCTTCCCCTGTCTGAATCACTGGAGTGAGCTTGAAGTAAGAGTCAGCGGCGCATAGGCTGGGCTGAGATTTGACCTAGGCCGCATGAGCCGCTACGTCTTCACCTCCGAGTCGGTAACCGAAGGGCACCCCGACAAAATCTGTGACCAGGTGAGCGATGCGGTGCTCGATGCCCTGCTGGCCCAGGACCCGGCCTCCCGGGTGGCCTGCGAAACCGTTGTTAATACGGGCCTCTGCCTGATCACCGGCGAAGTCACCACCACGGCCAGGGTCGACTTCAACACCCTGGTGCGGGGGGTGATCAACCAGATCGGCTATGCCGGTGCCCGCGCCGGCGGCTTCGACGCCCACAGCTGTGCCGTGCTGGTGGCCCTGGATCAACAGTCGCCGGACATCGCCCAGGGGGTGAATGAGGCCGACGACCACGACGGCGATCCCCTGGATCTGATCGGTGCGGGAGATCAGGGGATCATGTTTGGCTTTGCCTGCAATGAGACCCCCGAGCTGATGCCCTTGCCGATCAGCCTGGCCCACCGCCTGGCTCGGCGCCTGGCGGAGGTGCGCCACAACGGCAGCCTGGGTTATCTGCTGCCAGACGGCAAGACCCAGGTGAGCGTCGTCTACGAAGACGATCGCCCGGTGGCGATTGACACGATCCTGATCTCCACCCAACACACCGCGGAGATTGATGGAATTTCTGAAGAGAAGGCGATACGCGAGCGCATCGCTACCGACCTCTGGACCCATGTGGTGGAGCCCGCCACCGCCGATCTGGCCCTCAAGCCCTCCCAGGCAGACACCCGCTTCCTGGTGAACCCCACCGGCAAGTTTGTGGTGGGCGGCCCCCAGGGTGATGCCGGCCTGACGGGCCGCAAGATCATCGTCGACACCTACGGCGGCTACGCCCGCCATGGCGGCGGCGCCTTCTCCGGCAAGGATCCCACCAAGGTGGATCGCTCTGCTGCCTACGCCGCCCGCTATGTGGCCAAGGCCCTAGTGGCCGCAGACCTGGCCAGCAAAGTGGAAGTGCAACTGAGCTACGCCATCGGCGTGGCCAGGCCCGTGAGCATTCTGGTGGAGAGCTTTGGCACGGGCGCCCTCAGCAACGCCGATCTCACTGCCCTGGTGCATGAGCACTTCGACCTGCGTCCAGGCGCCATCATTGAAACCTTCGGCCTGCGCACCCTCCCCCAGCAGAGGGGGGGCCGCTTCTACCAGGACGTAGCCGCCTACGGCCACTTCGGCCGCAGCGACCTCGACCTGCCCTGGGAGGACGTGACTACCATCGCCGCCACGCTCAAGCAGGCCACCGCAGCCCAGGTAGCCGCCTGAGTTCCCAGCCCCAGCCCGGCGGGTGAAAACAGCACTCGCCCTGGGGGTGGATCTGGGCAGCAGCGGCCTGCGGATTGCCCTGGTGGCTAGCCATGGGCCCCAACTGCTCACGGAAGCCAGCCCGTACCCCAACGGGCTGGAAGATCCCCTTGGCTGGGCCAGCGGATTTGAGGCCCTCTGCGCCAGGCTGCCCGCCGCAAGCCGAATCCGCATTGGCGCCGTCGCCGTTGCCGGCACCTCCGGCACCCTGCTGCTCTGCCGCCCCACAGGGGAACCGGGCCCCGGCAGCTTGGGGCTGGCCCTCCCCTATCACCGGGCCTGCGGCGATCAGGCCGAGGCTGCTGCCGCCCTCGCAGGATCCGGGCCAGCCACCAGTGCCAGCGGCAGCCTGGCCCGGGGCCTGCACCTTCTCGCCCAGGCCGATCTGGGCGGCGAGACTGGGCCCTGGTTATGGCGCCATCAGGCCGACTGGCTGATGGGGTGGCTGCTGGGCGACTGGCGCTGGGGGGAAGAGGGCAACAACCTGCGCTTGGGCTGGAACCTCCAACGCCAGGCCTGGAGCGGATCGATTGCTCAGCAGTGCTGGGGCCCAGCCCTGCCGGAGATATGCGCCAGTGGCGCGGTGCTCGGCAGCATGGCGCCCAAGCTGGCGGAGCGGCTGGGGCTACCCCGCCACTGCCGGGTGGTGGCGGGCACTACGGATGCCAACGCAGGGGTGCTGGCAGCGGCTCCCGCCGCCGGCGAGGGCATCACCGTGCTGGGCACCACCCTGGTGTTGAAGCAGTTCAGCCCGGGGCCGATCCAGGGGCCTGGCATCAGCTGCCATCGGGTGGGGGGGCGCTGGCTGGTGGGGGGTGCCTCCAATGCCGGAGCTGGCATCCTGCGGCGCTTCTTCAGTGATCAGCAGATTGGCGAACTCAGCCGCCAGATTGACCCCAGACAGCCCACGGGCCTGCGGCTCCGCCCCCTGCCGGCCCGGGGGGAACGCTTTCCCGTTGACGACCCAGGCCTGGAGCCGCTGCTGGAACCTCGACCGATCAGCGATGCCCGTTACCTCCAAGCCCTGCTGGAGGGACTCACGGCCATCGAACGGGAGGGCTGGCAGCGGCTGCGCCAGGCTGGCGCCCCACCACTGGAGAGGGTGATCAGCCTGGGAGGTGGGGCCCGGAATCCCCAATGGCGTCGCCTGCGGCAGCAGAGCCTTGGGGTTCCGGTGCTGAATCGTCCTGGCCTCTGCGCCGCCCTCGGCATGGCCAGACTGGCAGCATCCGCCCTCAGCAGCGATGAATGAACGCCTGCGCTCCGTGATCGCCATGGGGCTCTTTGTAGTGCTGGCCGGCTACGTGGGCTTCAGCGCCATCCGCCTCGGCCTGCTGCTCTGGCAGCGGTTCGGGGCTGGTTGAACCAGAATCCAAACCAACCTCCCCAGCTCCGCGCCATGGCCGCCGACCCCCTCAGCTCCGCCGTCAGTGATCGGATCTGCAGACACATGAACGACGACCATGCCGAAGCGGTGCTGGCCTTCGCCCGCCACTACGGCGGCATCAGCGCCGCTGAGCAGGCCAGCATGCTCAGCGTCAGACCCGAGGCGATGGATCTCCAGGTGGATGGCGCCACCGTCACGGTGCCCTTCGACCACAGCCTCAGCGACAGCGAGGATGCCCACCGCACCCTGGTGGCCATGCTGCGGGCCTTACCAGGCTGAGCTGGCCAGTTGTGGGAAGCCTGAAAGGGCTACCCCCTCTGGCCATGGCAATCCTCAAACTGCTGCCCCTGCACTGGATCGCCCAGCCCCCCAGCCTGCAGGCCGAACTGGTGGCCGAGTTGCCCCAGGGGGGGCTCAAGGGCTCGGCCCCCCTGACCTGGTGGGCTGCGGGGCTCTACGGGGGCCTGTTGCGTCGCCAGCTGCTGCACCTGCGCACCTGTCCCAAACCCCCGCTGGTCGGAGCCCTGATCCAGGAGCTGGTCGCAGGCCTGCGCCGGGAGCCCTGGACCCAGCCCCCCCTGCTGGTGCCGATTCCCAGCTGGAAGCGCCAGGGCAACCCCCTGCCGGCTCTGCTGAGCAGGTGCCTTACCTGGCAACTTGACTGGCGCCAGGAGCCCCTGCTGCTGCGGAGCCGGCCCGTGCTCGGCCAGCACCACCTGGGCCGCGAATTGCGCTGGGCCAACCAGGCCGGAGCATTTCGCTGCTCCTCACCGCTGGCGGGCCAACGGCGCCCGGTGCTCCTGATCGACGACATTCTCACCACCGGTGCCACCGCCTGCGCCGCCGCCGCCGCCCTGGGCGAGCGGGGCTGGCTGGTGGCAGGAATGGTCTGCCTGGGGAAAACCCCCAGGCGAGCCCGTGATCTAAGATCCATGGGCCGCCGAGGCGGTGGGCCGGGATAGCTCAGTTGGTAGAGCAGGCGACTGAAAATCGCCGTGTCCCCAGTTCAAATCTGGGTCCTGGCATTAGGAACTCAAGAATGCTTCCCTAGGCCTGGAGGCTGCCCCAACCCCATGCGCGAGTCTTCAGAACAGCCCAACAGGGTGTTCAATAACGCCGACAGCTTTGCCCAGACCTTCGATGAGGCCTGGATCCAGCACGAGAAGCGAGATCCCCACCATGGCCTGGATCCCGCTACAAAGGTGGAGCTGATGCTCCAACAGCTCGCTGACCATCCCTTCCTTGCCAACGAACCGGAGCTGGCCCGCCAGGTGGCTGGGTTCCGGCTGCGGCTGTTGGGACTGACGCGGTCGAGCCTGTAGCTTCAATTCCGCAGAACCTGGTCGGGCGGGCGTGATGGAGAGCTCCCTGGAGCGATTGGTACGGATGCTGAGCGGCGGCTTCAGCAACCAGGATCAGGCCTTTGAGAATCCGCCCCTCTACGCCCACATCCTGGTCAAGTTCCGCCCCTTAGCCCAGTTGGAGCCAGGTTCCCTGCTGCTCGAGCAGAGTTACGCGATCAACCCGGCTGCGCCCTATCGGATCCGGGTGCTGCGGGCGGAGCGCCAGGCCGGCCAATTGATCATTCACAACCAGGCCCTGATAGACGACCAGCGCTTCTGGGGCGCGGTCGACGACCCCGAACGCCGCAGTCAGATTCAGGCCTCCGACCTGCGGCCGCTGCAGGGCTGTGCCTATCTGGTGCAAGAAGAGAGCGAAGGTTTCATTGGCGAAGTGGAGCCAGGCTGCCGCTGCCTGGTGGAACGCAAAGGTGCCACCTCCTATCTGGTCAGCCGGCTGGAACTGAATCCCACAGGCATGCGCACTATCGACCGAGGCCACGACCCCCAAACCCATGAACATCTTTGGGGGTCCCTGGCGGGGCCATTTGAATTCGCCCGCACCGACGACTACAGCAACGAGATCCCGTCCAGCTGGGCAGACCAACTGGGACGCTGAAGCTCCACGCAGTCGCTCAACTCAGGCACTCAGCTCATCGAGGAAAGGCTGCTCCTGGAAGTCATCCTGTAGGAATCCTTCCTCCTGGAAACCAACCTCTTGGGATCCAACCTCCAGGAAGCTTTCCTGCTGGATCTCTTCTGCAGCCAGCCCGGGCCGCAGCTCGCGAACCGCTCGAAACCGATCCTTGCCCATGTGCGCGCCCGGGAGCGAGCCGTCGCTGAGCAAACCCTCCAATCGGGCAAGGCGATCTTCCGTATCCGCCATCCTGAACTCGGTGTCTTCCGCCATCAGGGGCTCCAGCTTCGATTCCTGGGCCAGGAGCCGCTCCTCCAGCTCGAGCAACCTGACGGTCAGGGTTTCGGTGACTTCGGAGAGGGCCCGCAACTGAGCGGCCAGCCGCTGGGTGCAATCTGTGACCGACAGCTCAACAGCCATGCTGATTGGCGGTGGGATGGCCGGATGGTATCGGCGCCACCGCCAGACGCCAAGGGGGAAGCTCGGACCCAGCCCCCAGGGCCCATGGTTTGTAACGATTCCGAAAACCTTGGGATCCTGACAAAACAGACCAAAAGGATCCCGATTGCAGCTTTGGGTTGAGATTTCTCCCCCACTGCCCTAGCCCCCAGCCGGCTGCCCCAGCCCAGCCAGCTGGCAACCAGCTCCGCCTTTCTCCCTCGGCCCCCACGCCCATGACTCTCGCCAACGCTGCTTACCTGTGAGTAAGGCGTTGAACCAAATTATCGCAAAAATGAAGGTTTGTTAACCGCCACAGACAAACGATAGATTGTCCCTGGCTCAGGGCGTTTTACGGGCAGACCTCGGCAACCAGTACGTCATGGCAATCCCCTAACCATCCCTCATCTATGAAGCTTTCAGCAGGCACCCGAGTCACCAGCTTCAACAACGGCAGACAGGTCACACTCACCGTCACCTCCCTCGCCAACAATGACTATTCCCGCACGGCGGACATAGCCATGAATGTGCCCTACACCCGCATGAACGAAACCATGCGCATGGTGCAGGGCATGGGCGGCAAGATCACCGGAGTGGCCGTCAGTGGTGGCGACCTGGATGCCGCCTCGGCATCTGCCCTACATGCGCGCAAGAAAACAGTTTCCAAAGCGGCAAAGGCTCCCGGCTGAGAAAAACGGCCACAATGAACAAACCCGCTACACGAAAAACTCTCCAGCGCCCAGGGCACCGACGCAGCGCTAACCCAGCCCTCGCCTCTGCAGGCGGGGGCTTTTGATGGGCGCCTCAGGAGCGACGCTGGCGGTGACTGTTTGTTACGCGGATCGTGGCTGGGCTGGCTTCTTGCCGACAATGGTTGCACCAAGTTGACAACAGCCAGATAGCTGCGCCCTGCCCACATGGGGCAATGCGTAGCTCCTGTGCCCTGGCCAGCCTGGCAACTTATCCACCCTGCCGACTCTTCGTCGCGACTAGGAGCTTCCCAATGTTCGACGCCTTCACCAAGGTTGTAGCCCAGGCCGACGCCCGTGGCGAATTCATCAACGCCGGTCAGATCGACGCGCTTGCCGCGATGGTTGCCGAGAGCAACAAGCGTATGGATGCTGTGAACCGCATCACCTCAAACGCTTCAAAGATCGTTACCAATGCGGCGCGCGATCTTTTTGAGGCTCAGCCGGCGCTTACAGCTCCTGGAGGGAACGCCTACACCAGCCGGCGCATGGCTGCGTGCCTGCGCGACATGGACATCATTCTCCGTTACATCACCTACGCCGTTTTCAACGGCGATGCATCCGTACTGGAAGACCGCTGCCTCAACGGCCTTCGGGAAACCTATCTGGCCCTCGGCGTGCCTGGCGCTTCCGTTGCTGAAGGCGTTCGCAAAATGAAGGCCGCCGCCATTGCAATTGCCAACGACCGCAACGGCATCACCCAGGGGGACTGCTCCGCTTTAATCAGCGAAATCGGCACCTACTTCGACCGCGCTGCGGCAGCCGTCGGCTGATCAGCTCACTAAAAAAGTCAATCCAACCTATCCCCCCTTCCCATGAAGACTCCCCTTACCGAAGCCGTCGCCACCGCTGATTCCCAGGGTCGCTTCCTCTCCAATACTGAACTCAACTCTGCTTTTGGTCGCTTTGACCGCGCCAAAAATGCTCTTGCAGCGGCTAAGGGCCTGACAGCGAACGCAGACAACCTAGTAAACGGAGCCGCCCAAGCCGTTTACAATAAATTCCCTTACACCACCCAGATGCAGGGTGCAAACTATGCCGCTGACGCCCGCGGCAAGGCAAAGTGCTCCCGTGACATCGGTTACTACCTCCGCATGGTCACCTACTGCCTCGTAGCTGGTGGGACCGGCCCCATGGATGAGTACCTGATTGCCGGAATTGATGAGATCAATCGCGCTTTTGAGCTCTCCCCCTCTTGGTACGTGGAAGCTCTTAACTATATCAAGGCAAACCATGGCCTTGCCGGCGAAGCAGCGACAGAAGCAAACAATTATCTCGACTACGCAATCAACGCGCTTGTTTGATTAAGCTTCTTGCCAAATTGCAACAAAAGCCTCCCCATTAGCGGGGGGCTATTTTTATTGATTAAAAACACAAACGAACAGCCTTGGCCTTAGCCCAAATCCGCATCAGGATGATAGCCACAAAAATTTAAGCACTCCCGAGCACACGGCAAGATAGATATAGAGCCCGGGGCAACTAACACCATGCAAAAGAAAACCCATCATGCTGCCCAAAGAAAATTTAAGCATAAAAGATTTAATTAAACAAGCCGGCGAGGAGCAGGAGCTTCAGTACGGAACAGGCGAGGCCCGCTTGCGCATAGACCTCAGAATTGACGACATTGACCTTTGGAAATCCCATAGCGCCAAGCATCCTGGCTATAGCAATCTTCTGCTTGCATGCGAAAATAATGGCGGTGAACTGTCGGAAACCAATCTGACCTGGGTAGTTGGAGCGGCAATACGTTCTGCCCAGGTTGAAGGAACGGCCCAAGCAAAATATCTGCTCAAAAGCCTCGGTGTGTCAGAACAACTTGTTAATCTCGCATCGGAACATTGTCCAGGCCTAGGTGGAGCAGCCATCTGGGCGTTCCACTTGGAGAGGCATGGCTGGCTTACTGCTACTCCTGTGGGATCGTGAACCTGACGATAGAAGCTCAGCGACAACTAAGAATAAGCGAACTTGCCAAGGCAGCACAAGTATGCGGCATAACAAAGCGCAACAGCCTCCCCAATGAAGTGAGAGGGTTGATAGCAAATGCGGATACCTCAAAACAGCCTCTAAACGTCGATGAATTGAAAAAGGTATGCGTCTGTTGCAATACCTCAGAGCATGCCGTTAGCCTACTGATTGCTGAGACAATCAATGTAACTGATGCGGCAAGGCGAAAATTGCTAGACCAACAACCTAATCTGATACTGCCAGGTGGGGAGCTATACCCGGAGAAAAGAGCAGAAGCCTGCTGGCGAGATTGCCAACAATTTCTACGAGTAGTCATCTACGGAGTGGCATGCGATTGCGCAGAGATAACAGACACCGCCGGAATGGCTGCATTGCGGTTATTATACAAAGAAATGAAAGTACCAGTTCCAGCGATGATGTACGCTTTAGCCCAAATGCGTAAACTGACTACACTTATCCTTGAAGCTTCTGGCCATCTTCGCGAGATAGACTGCCTAAACAGAGCCTTCGATAACCTAGTTAACGCCCTGCAACCAAGCGATTCACTAATGCCAAAAAGCTGAGCAAACCCAACGCCCCATAGCCGAAGCAAGCTAAAAAAAAACAGAGTTGCACTAAAATACCAATGGATAACATCCTGTCTGAATAATGAATCATAAGCACCAAGCCTACTTGTTACCCGAAGACCCCAGCCAATGGAGGGCTCCTGAAGATTGCAAACCTGTTTCATCACAGCATCTACCCATAGACGCGCGAGGGGCCAATTGGGTCAACCGTATTCTCCAGCCACTTGATCTACGGGAGGCAAACCTTTGTCGTACGGACATAAGAGGCACAGACCTAACTGCCTGCCAACTAGAAGGATGCAATTTAACACTTGCCCGTTATGATAAAAAGACTCGAGTACCCATTGGTTTTAATCTGGAAAAGTCAGGAGCAGTGGGTCCAGGAGCAGCCCTTAATGGGGCTTTTTTAAATGGTGCAGATCTCCGGGGAATGGACCTTAGAAACACCAACTTTATGGGTGCCTACCTAAGCGGGTGTGACCTAAGCGGTGCAGTATTGGATGGAGCACGTTTTGTAGGTGCCGACTTAAGGTTTGCGAAGATGCAAGGCTGTCGCTGCGTGGGCACACGATTTACCGGCAGTCAGTTGCAGCAGGCAGACTTTAGGGCTGCTGATTTAACAGAGGCAATCCTGGAAGGGTCGGAAAGTATTCAGGGCGCTGACTTCAGTCAGGCTACGGGTATGGACAAGTTACAGCTAGCAAATCTACTAACTCGCTCGCACATCGAACTGGATTGCTGGAACCCACTCACTAGGCAAGCGACCCGGGCGACACTGGAATCGCTACTGAAATCGACAATGCAGCCCGGTTAGCGCGCTGGCACCGGCAGAAAAAGCGTAGCAATTGAAACAAAAGATTGAGCTTTGTCAAGCTGCCGGGAAATGGAAATAAAAGACAGGGATAATTGGGGAGTATTGCAGTTTCAGTCATGCCCTTTGGCCCCGCCTCCATCCTGGGTGTGGAAAGCTTCTCGCAAGAATGCGAGGCACCACGAGAGCTAGTTCCGGGAGACGACGACCAATCAAAAGAGGAAATAGTCCGAGCAGTTTATAGACAGGTGCTTGGGAATGCCTACGTAATGGAAAGCGAAAGACAAGTAGTTGCAGAGTCACAATTCAAGCTTGGCGAGATCAGCGTTAGAGAACTGGTACGACGCATCGCCAAAAGCGATCTATACAGCACCCGCTTTTTTGACTCATGCACGCGCTACCGCTATATCGAACTAGCATTTCGCCACCTACTCGGCCGTGCCCCAGCAGACTTTGAGGAAATGCGTGGCCATGCCGAACGACTAGATACAAGTGGTTACGAAGCAGACATCGACAGCTTCTTAGATTCTGACGAGTATCAGAACACCTTTGGTGAGTGGACAGTTCCATATCAGCGTGGTTGGAAAACGGAATCCTGTACAACGCTCCAAGAGTTCACCTGGTCGTTCCAGTTGCTGCGTGGAAATAGCAGCAGCAGCCTAAAAGGCAACCTAGCTGGAATCAGGAGCCGTCTTGGCGGTGCTGCTTATCAGAACCGCCCTCTTCCAGTGGTAGCTCCCTCATCACAAGATTCCCAAGGCTGGAGCTTCCGCCCAGCCGCCAACCTGACAGATCCCGTTACACGGATAGGTGTACTCGCAGGCGAAACAGGCAAAGTCTATCGAGTTGAAGTGACAGGTTATAGAGCCAACAATGTGCGCCCCACATCACGCTATAGGAAATCAAACAGAGTATACTTTGTCCCCTTCAACAAGCTATCAGAGCAGTATCAACTTATTCACCGCGAGGGTGGCAAGATCGCAAGCATCACACCCCTGAGTTGATCCATTGCTCCAACCAGCCCTACTCATCAAGCAAGTTACCAAGCCAGCGAGAATCGAAGAGATTAGATGCCTGAAAAACATCTAGCAACATACAATCCACTCAACAAATCAAGTCCACTAATCCCGTCTTCCCATGACAGCAAATCAAAGCAAGTCGCTTGACTTCGGAGCCACTCAGCTTCTTGAAGCACCAGCGAAATTTTCTCGCCAAAGAACTGATAACACAGAAACTGCCACAAGTGAAGATCTATTTCGCAACCAGCAACTACTAAATACACCGTCAGCATTCACCGCAAACGACAATGCTGCTTTTACCATCGCAGTAAGAGCTGCATACAGGCAGGTATTCGGCAATGTTCAGCCGATGGAAAGCGAGCGCCTACTCAGTGCAGAATCTAGATTACGCAATGGCGACATAAACGTACGAGAATTCGTACGAAGATTGGCCCAATCCAGTTTTTATCGCTCACGCTTCTTTGATTCCGTATCTCCGCATCGAGCAGTTGAGCTTAACTTCAAGCATTTGCTGGGACGCCCCCCCCAGAATCAAGCAGAGGTTGCTAGCCATGTAACACTGATCGCCACAAGTGGTTTCACAGGCGAGATCAATAGCTATCTTGATTCCGATGAGTATCTAAAGTCATTTGGCGAGGAAACTGTTCCATACCCAACAAGCTGGAACTCTCCAGTAGGCCAGCCTCAAGCAGCGTTCAACCGGATCGCAGCACTTGAGCAGAACTTCGCTGGTAGCGACACAGCCGTAGGGACCAAAAGTCAGCTGTTAGGGAATCTAGTTAGCGGCTACAGGCTCTCAATAAAGGTGCCTGCCCAGGTGTACCGATCCAGTTCCCTTGGTCAGATGGGTAGAACGGCGACTGGTTCGGCTGGCATGCTAGAACCTGTGAAGCGGAACAGTGCAGACGGAGGCGACTCGACACCGTTGCGTGGTGATCTCTACGTTGGCTTTGGGCTTGGTCAGCGCCAGCAGGAGGTGTTCGAGCGCTGCAACGGCGATTCCGCAGATCAGATTACTGCGCTGATCCGCTCGGTGTACCGCCAAGTGTTGGGCAATCCCCATGTGATGGAGAGCGAACGCAACTTAACCGCAGAAAGCCAGTTTACCGAGGGAAGGCTTAGCACCCGCGAATTTATAAGAGCTGTTGGACTCTCTGCAGACTATCGCCGGCGCTTTTTCGAAACAAATGCTCCCTACCGTTTTGTTGAGCTGAATTTCAAACATATTCTGGGCCGTGCGCCAGCGACTCAGGCTGAGATGAGTGAGCATCTACAAAGGCTAGCCATACATGGCTATGACGCAGAAATCAACAGCTACGTTGATAGTGAAGAGTATCAGAATACCTTCGGCGAGAATACTGTTCCCTATCTGCGTGTGGCGACTGAGAATGGCCGCGAACAGGTTTCCTTTAATCGCCATATAGCACTAGTTCAAGGCTATGCAGCCAGTGACACCATTCAATGTGCATCAAGCCTGCTGAATTCAGTAGCAACAAGATCTGCGCCTACAAACTGGACAAATACAACAGTACGGATTAACAGGCTTGCTGCGGCCTCTGGCTCAGCTGATCCCACATCCAAGCGGTTCCGTATTGTGGTGAATGCCCAGCCTGCAGGCGGCCGCCAACGCAACCCGAACGCCAGTTACGTAGTAAGCGGCAGTGATATTACCAGCCAACTGGGATACATCCATAGACGCGGAGGCCGGATCATTTCTGTGACCGAAATCACCTAGAAAACACTGCCTTATCTTTTCAGGCCAAAAATACACTTCTTATCTCCCTCTCACAAGCCAACTTAAAAGCCATGGATATCAAAACTCTTGCCCGTCCCAATTCGGATTTACGCCAGTCGGAAGCCCAAGCCCAGCTGAAGGCAGCCTACCGCCAGGTATTTGGCAATGCACACCTTTTTGATGATGAGCGCTCACTCTCGGCCGAGAGTCTGTTCATCAACGGCGATCTCACAGTGCAGGGGCTGATCAATGCCCTGGCCCTTTCTGATAGCTATCGGCGTCTCTTTTTTGAGGCAAATGGCCCCTATCGTTTTGTTGAGCTTAACTTCAAGCATCTCTTAGGTCGAGCTCCCCGAAATCAAGCTGAACTGAGCGAGCATGTTCAAATCCTGGCCACAAAGGGATATGAAGCCGAAATCAACAGCTATATATATGGAGCTGAATATCTAGAAATCTACGGCTTTGATACAGTCCCCTATAATCGAGGAGCGACAAGCATAGGTGGCAACTCGAACATTACTTACAACAGAACACTTGCATTAGCCTCTGGATTCGCAGGCTTTGATGGTGATAAGCAATCACAGTTACTGTTTAGCATAGCCACCAATTCAAGCCCCAGGGCTGCTCAAAGAACTCCAGGGCCAGGAGACCGCAATGGCCAGCGTTATACAATTCGATGGACATCATCTAAGCCTGTTGGACAAAACCGGCGAGTGGTGCAGACCAGTAGTGCGCCATACAGCTCACTCTCATCAGTTATTCAATCAATCCATCGGCGTGGGGGCAGCATTGCCTCAGTGACAGAATCCTAAATAGAAACCAGCTAAAATAGCAGAAGAATTTGGGCGGATATTGCATTCATGTCTCCGCCCAATTGCCACAATTGACGAACAGTACTCTTGTTATCAATGATCTCAAAAAACACAAACTATCGGCAAGCACCATTGCTTCCAGCCAATCAAAGCACTGATGAGCCCCAGCCTGCGATCAACATGATGATCGATACATGGGTACACATGGTGCAGGGAGGCCGTCTCCCAAGTGGAAGGACCACCTACAGTAGTAAGGCCTGAGCATATTTAATGCAGCTGGAATCCTTTGTAGCTCGTAGCCTGGGCCGCTGGCGATCAATGCGAAGTGGGCATTCTCTTGCTTTTCAGCAATTTGAGGATGTTCGCAGTTCAGTCTTGATAGAGTCAATTGAGCCCCAAGATCCATTGGTTCTTAATCTACTCAAGGATTGCACAATACGCGATGCAAAACCTGTTCATCCTTTTAGAATGGAATGGAATGCCGAAAGCGACTGGGAACCAGATGACCCCAGCGCAATAACAGCAGGATCATGCATTCTAGTTCCAATACCAACTGATAATCGAAACGGAATCTTGCTGCGAAGTGTTGGATACGCAGAAGCCGAGCAGGCAGCCTCAAACTACACATTTTTAGAAGATGACACTTTTATACTAAGTACCCAATACGGCCAATCCATTGCAGAGGAAAGGATCTGGTTCGTATCTGAGAATGTACGCTGCCGCTCGTCAGTGCTACGAACTTCAGCAGGTTCAGGGATACTGCAAACCTCCTTCGCATCTGAAATCCGCCGATTAGATTCCTTCAGCTAACAGTAATCGCCGTGCCAAATAATGCCCTGAGATTTTCAAAAATACTGGCTGGCCATTACAGCAATTCTGCTCAATCTCAACACGACCCAGTAAATTTTGCACATATTAACATCTATTTCCGCCCTCTGCCATGGGGAGTATTTCAAGGCCCTGGCTTTTACTCTGAGCAGAGCTATGGGCACGACCCTTGGCGACCCTACAGGCAAGGCGTACATCGACTGATCTCAACTGAGAAGGTGCAAATTGTTGAAAATTATGGATTCGACGAACCGATTCGATTAGCGGGGGCAGGCTTCACGCCTGAACTCCTCAAGCTCATTAATATTAAACGCCTTAAACAGCGCTGTGGTTGTGCGATGCATTTCCACGAAACGACACAGGGTTGCTTCAGCGGATTGGTAGAGCCTGGTCAAAAATGCCTAGTACCTCGCGATGGGCGGCCTACCTATCTAGTGAGTGAGGTATTAGTTGATCACGAAAACTGGATTAGTAGAGATCAGGGCTTTGATCCAGCCACAGATGCTTTACAATGGGGCTCCGAACATGGAGCGCTTCGATTTAAACGAATAGCTAGCTATGAGAATGAAGTAGCAGCTGAGTGGAGAAACCTAACGAATGATCAGGGGGATCAACCTGAGCACATTGGATAGACAAAAGAGCATGCAAGCTGACAGTCCAGCTATCCAGCAATTCCGGAGCTGGATTCGCTCGCAGCACCTAGTTTGTCAAGGCCAAGACTTTATTTTTGAGACCATTGACCATAGTCAGCTTGAGCGTTTTGAAGCCTGCCTAAACATGCTTGATGGGCACGTGCGATCCGTAAGAGCAATTGGAAACTGGCCCATGGGGCCTCGCCGGACATTCAAGATCCTGAGAGCTGAAGCAGCTGTGCCGAGGCCCAAAGGCTTGGAAATTCAACGCTACTGGGCTGAGCGTGGTTCCTTTCAGACACGGTTTTCGGAAATTAGCAATTGACGTCTACGATCTACAAAAGGATCAGGATCCTGAACGGATAAATCGTTCTTTAAGAGCAGAAATATTTCATGGTTATTCCCAAAATCAATTGAACCAAGGCCCATCAATGCAGCGTATCGCAGCTCCCAGCTTGCTGTGAGATCGGAAGACAAAAGCTGCTGTACACTTTTGCACCATATATCAGGAAAATGCTTTTTCAGTGTCAGACAAGCAGCCACTTTTGACTTGCTGAATTGCGGTCGCTTGCTGTTCATGGCTTCCAGCAGAAGCAACTCAATAGTGGAGGTGGCAGCGGAAGGCCAGTCGTCCACACTGCCAAGAAGCTGAATGAAGAAATAGTGTGCACCATAATCATTATAAGCATCCTCCTGCCATCGCTTCCAGAAAGTAGGCCAGAGCTCCTCTGCTCGCCTATGCTTCAATGTGGACAATGCTAGGTAGCAACGGCTAAAGTCAGTACCAAAAAATTCCTCAAATAAAAATAACGTGGTGGGTTCAGTGTCGTAACAGTGCGCCAAGACCAAAACTTCTGGCTGATCCCACATAAGCGAATCCAAACAAGTAAGCAGGTCGAGGCCAGCGTGTGCTTTGTCTTGGCCCGGCCAGAGTGTCCGCAGAGCGCGCAACCTGAACACAGGGGACACGGGCGCCTTGAGGATCGAGGGCAATAGATATGTAGCTCGACAGTCAATTAAATCCTGAATTGCCGACTGCCGGTCCATTTGGTTCGGCAGGGTCAGGTGGTCTTCCAACTCTTTAAGGCGACTACTATCGCCACTAAGCTGTGCAACCCCGGCTAAAGCAGCCCCTCGAACCCCTGGATTCGCCTCATCTTGCAGCGATTGAAGCACGGGCAAGGCCGTGTGCACTTCTAACCCGGCAAGAGCCTGAATAAGAACCCTGCGGCTCTGGGTTGGATCATTGAGTAGCAGGCACATCTCCTGATGGAGTTCAACATCCTGGCAATTGAGCTGAAGAAGGGCCCAGGCGGCATTTTCAACGAGATAGTGATCATTGCTCCTTAGGCAACGCCCAATGCTGGGGATGGCCCGTTGAACCCCAAGCCGGCCCAAAACTTCGACCGCTTTGCGGCGCGCAAGGTTAACCGCCTGTTCGCCCGAAGAATTATCAATGAGCCTCAATAATGCCTCCTC
>NZ_JAGQCQ010000034.1:0-18034 GCF_024346275.1 Cyanobium sp. BA20m-p-22 | reverse complement strand
AGGCGCCGGTGAGGCTGGCGTTTTCCCAGGTGGTGCTGGCGCAGCTGTCCCCGGAGATGCGGCCTGGGGGCACGCCGAGCTCAAGGAGGCGCTGGGCCGTGGCCGGCGTGTCCCCAGAAACGTATATCTGTTGCACCCGGCCCTGGCCCAGCAGGCGCGCCGCCTGGGCGGTGGTGGCCGCAGCGATGTCCGGGCCCCGGCCCACCAGCACGGCCAAGGCCGGCCCTGAGGATGGGCGATGGGGCGGCGGCAACTGGCTGTCGAGCCAGTAGCTGAGCCCGGCGGTGGTCAGCGGGCTGTAGAGCAGGGATGCGAGCAGCACGGCCAGGCCCGGGAGCAGGGCCCGCCAGGCCCAGCCGAGGCGGGCCGTGACACAGAGCACCAGAACCAGACTCGCCACCAGAGGCAGCAGCATGGCTGGGGTGGTGAGCAGCTGCAGCAGGGAGTCCCGCAGCGAGAACCAGGCGGTCGGCCCCACTGGGCAGGTGGTCCAATCGACGGCGGACGGCAGCATGGTGGGCATAAAGACGGTGGATATGGGCATGCGGTCCCTGCTGAAGCGAGCCGTTGCCCGGCTGCATCTCTACCGACTGGCCGCCGGGTTGTATGAAACCTATCGGCTGGTGGCTAAACCCCACACCCACGGGGCCCTGGTGGCCATCTGGTGGCAAGGGCGAGTGTTGCTGGTGGAAACCAGCTATCGCAGGGAGTTGTCGTTGCCCGGCGGCGGAATCGAAGCCGGGGAGACGCCGCTGCAGGCGGCGATACGGGAGCTGGAGGAGGAAGTGGCGATCCAGGTGGCGGCGCAGGAGCTCCAGGATCCCTGGCAACTCACCGAAATGTCGGCGGGCGGGCAGAACACGGTGACGATCTTTGCCTGGCATCCAAACCGCCAGCCGAAGGTCATGGTCGATGGCCTGGAGATCAAGAGCTGCCATTGGCTCAGGCCCGAGGAGGCCCTTGCTAGAGCGCTCCCCAAACACCTGCGCACCTATCTGCAAAGAGCCAACTGAGGCCAGCTCGCTTTTACGGGCGGCGAGAGTTGACGATCACCGGGGTGCCGCCACCAGCAGTACCAGGCAGGGCCGGCACCACGGAGGTCTGGCCATCCCACTTGTCGAGGAAGAGCTTGTAGAGCACCTGGTCATCGAGGCTGGAATTCAGGGTCTCGTAGCGCTTTGCCTCCTGCTCGGCGATCAGCACTTCGGTCTGGGCCCGCAGCAACTGCTGCTCGGCGATCTGCTTCTGCTCGATGGCGGCGCGATACTCCTCGGCGATCTGCAGGCCGGTGAGGTCGAGGCCCTGCACGCTCACGTAGTCAAATTTGCGCAGCTCGTCGGCCACCTTTTCCTGCACCAGCTCAGAGATGGAGTTCCACTCCGTGGCGATGGTCACCAGTTCGTACTGGGAGAACACCGATTTGAGGGCCTTGAGCAGGGAGGGCTGGATCACCCGCGGATAAATTTGTTGGTCGTCGGTGGCGATTGTTTCGTAGACACGGCCCGCCTCGGCTGGCTTCATGGCGTACTTCACCGTGGCAGTGGCCTGGATCACCTGGAGGTCCTTGGTGAGGGTTGAGAACTGCTCCGGCCGCACCTGGGTGCGCACATCAAACAGGGAGGTGCTCTGGGCCAGGGGAATCTTGAGGTTGGCCCCTGGCTGCCGCGGTTGTCCGGTGACCTTGCCGAGGGTTGTGACAACGGCCACGTTCCCGGCCGGCACTATGAATACCGTCTGCGAAAGCAGCACCAATCCCCCCAGGATGGCTGCGAAGATCAATTGCCAGAGTCCGCCGAAGCCGTTGTCTGCGCCTGAGCGCATGGGAGATTGCATCGGAAGACTGAATCCTTGGGGATCCGCCGACCCTAGGCGTTCTGCCCAGGCAGCCAGCCCCCCACCAATGCCTGACAAACGCCAGCCGGCCCGCCAGGATCGAACCACAATCAGCTGCCAGCCTTGATGACTCCAGCCCCCGACAACTCCGCAGCCAACGGCACACCCCTGGCCTGGGTTCCCTGGCTCCAGGCCGGAGTGACCGCCATGCTCCTGGTGCTGTTCGTGGTGATGGTGGGCAAAACCCGGCAACAGAGCGCTGCCATTCGCCAGCTTCAGGAGCAGGTGCAAGGTCTTGAGAACGCCAGGGCCCTTGAGCGCACCGCTGGGCTCGAGCAGCAGCTGCGCACCACGGTGGAGCGGCTGCAGGTGGTGGAACGCAACAGTGCTCGCATCGATGCCTTGAGCAGCGCGAACGCCAACCTCTCTCAGGAGCTGCGCAGGCTGCGCGGCAACCAGGCCACCGAAGCCGCTCCCGCCCCCCTGAGCGACGAACCACCCCTGGCGCCGTTGCCGCCCCTCAAGCCGGCCACACCAGCCAATTGAGCCTTAACCCCTATTTCCAAGTCAGCCCTTCACCGCATCGCCGCTGGCACTTGGCAGGATGTATTGCTGGAGCCCGATGAACAGCACCAGCACCGGCAGGATCGAAATCACTGAGCCTGCGGCCACCAGGCGCCAGTCGAGGGAAAAACTGCTGGCCAGCTGCTGCAGGCCCAGGGGCAGGGTGTAGAGCTCGGGTTCATCGAGGATCACCAGGGGCCAGAGGAAATCGCTCCAGGTGCCGATGAATACGAACATCGCCAGGGTGATCAGGTCGGCCCGGGCCGCCGGAATCATCACGTTCCACCACTCCCCCAGGGGCGTGCAACCGTCACAGCGGGCCGCCTCCTCCAGCTCCACCGGCACCCCCAGGAAGCTCTGACGCAGCATGTAAATACCAAAGGCCGTAGCCGCCTGGGGAATGATTAGGGCCCAGAGGGTGTTGCGCAGCCCGATCTGCACCATCAGCAGGTAGAGGGGAATCATCACCACCTGGAAGGGGATCAGGATCGTGGCCACCACCAGGGCCAGCACCAGGCCCCGCCCCTTGAAGCGCATCCGCGCCAGGGGGTAGGCCGCCAGGGAGCAGAAGAGCAGATTTGCCAGCACGGCCAGGGCGCTGACGATGGTGCTGTTGAGCAGGTAGGTGAGGATCGGGTTCTCACCGAACAGGCGCGTGTAGGCCTCCAGGCTGGGCTGGGCTGGCAGCAGGGCCGGCGGGCTGGTGAAGATGTTTTCAGCAGGACCCTTGAGCGAGGTGCTCACCAGCCAGAGCAGGGGCACCAGCATGGCCAGGGCCACCAGCAACAGCAGGATCAGCTGGGCGGCGGCCGCCAGCGGCAGGTTGCGGGTCCTGGGCTGGCGGGGGTGCAGGGGTACGGGCATGGGCTGGTTCAAACCCTGGGTCGATCGGCCAGGGGCAAGTCAGCCAGGGCGGGCAGCGGTGCTTTCTGGGGGTGCAAGGGCTGGTGCTGGGCCCCGGCCAGCAGCCGATTTAGGGCATTGACAAAGGCCTGGGCCGCGGCCACCACGATGTCGGTGTCGGCGGAGTGGCCTGAATACAGCACCCCCTGATGGCGCAGGCGAATCGTCACATCGCCCATGGCATCGATGCCTTCGGTCACCGATTTCACCGAAAACTCCACAAGCTCATTGGGCACCTGGGCCAGGCGATTGAGCGCCTGGCACACCGCATCCACCGGCCCGGTGCCGATCGCAGCCTCGCTGAGTTCGGCGCCATCGGCCGTCACCAGGGTGACGGTGGCTGTGGGCTGCAAGCCAGTGCCGCAGCTCACCTGCACGCTCTTGAGGGTGTAGCTGCCGTTGTCCTGCTGCTGCACCTGCTCGCTGACGATCGCCTCGAGATCCCGGTCGCCGATCTCACGCTTGCGGTCGGCAAGCTCCTTGAAGCGGGCGAAGGCGTCGTCGAGGTCGTGGCGCTCCAGGCTGTAGCCCAGCTCCTCGAGCCGGGCCCGGAAGGCGCTGCGGCCGCTCAACTTGCCCAGGGAGATGCGGTTGTCGGCCAAACCGACGGTGCGGGCGTCGATGATCTCGTAGGTGAGGCGATGCTTGAGCACGCCGTCCTGGTGGATGCCCGATTCATGGGCGAAGGCGTTGGCGCCCACGATCGCCTTGTTGGGCTGCACCGCCATGCCGGTGAGGTTGCTCACCAGCCGCGAGGTCTTGGTGATCTCTTCGGTGCGCACCCCCGTGATCGGCTCGGTGCTCGCGGCGGGTCGGCCCAGAAAAGGGTTGAAGTAGCTGCGGCGCACGTGCAGGGCCATCACCAGCTCCTCGAGCGAGGCATTGCCGGCCCGCTCGCCGATGCCATTGATGGTGCATTCGAGTTGGCGGGCGCCATTCTTGACGGCTTCGAGGAAGTTGGCCACCGCCAGGCCCAGGTCGTTGTGGCCATGCACCGAGATCACGGCCTGGTCAATGTTGGGCACGCTGGCGTTGATGCCGGCGATCAGCGCGCCGAATTCCGCCGGTGTGGCATACCCCACCGTGTCGGGGATGTTGATGGTGGTGGCCCCGGCACTGATCGCCGCCTCGATCACCTGGTGCATGAACTCCGGATCGCTGCGGCCGGCGTCCTCGCAGGAAAACTCCACATCCTCAACCAGGGAGCGGGCGTAGGCCACCATTTCGGCGGTGATCGCAAGCACCTCAGCGCGACTCTTGCGCAGCTTGTACTCCAGGTGAATGTCGCTGGTGGCCAGAAAGGTGTGGATGCGCCGCTTCGCGGCGGGCGCCACCGCGTCGGCGCAGGCCTTGATGTCGCCGGCCGCCGCCCGGGCCAGGCCGCAGATAGTGGGCCCATCAGGGGTGCCGACCGTGGCGGCAATGCGCTGCACGGCGTTGAAGTCACCCGGGCTGGCAAAGGGGAAGCCGGCCTCGATGATGTCGACGTTCAACCTGGCCAGCTGCTGGGCGATCGCCAGTTTTTCCTCGAGGTTCAAGCTGGCGCCGGGCGACTGCTCGCCATCGCGCAAGGTGGTGTCGAAGATCAGTACGCGGCCGGGGTCGCGGGCCATAACTACGCCTCTAGGCGGAATGACTATGAGTTAGCCCCACTCTAGGCGGGCGCCTGCCCTGCGGCCGCGGCAGAGCCAAAGGGGGTTGCGCCTAAAGTGATAAGACCGCTGGATGGTCATGGCCGCAGGCGATCTGGCCCTCGTCCTTCACGCCCATCTCCCCTACGTTCGCTCGAACGAACCTGGGTCGCTGGAGGAAGACTGGTATTTCCAGGCACTCCAGGAGTGCTACCTACCCCTATTAGCGGTGTTGGAGGCCGCCGCCGCCAACCGGCTCCAGCGCCCCCGACTCACCCTCGGCCTCTCGCCCACCCTGTTGTCGCTCCTGGCAGATCGCCAGCTCAACGCTCGCTTTTTGCCCTGGATTGCCGTGCGGCAGGAGTTGCTGCTACAGGCACCGGAGGGTCTCGAGGCGGCCGCCGCCCACCTGGGCCAACAACTGGCCGCGGTGGTGAGCCAGTGGAATCAGATCGGGGCTGAGCTGATCCCACGCTTCCAGCGGCTGCAGCAACTGGGTGTGCTCGACCTGATCACCTGTGGCGCCACCCACGGCTACCTGCCCCTGCTGCGCCAGGTGCCTGAGGCGGTGCGGGCCCAGCTGGTGACGGCTGTACGGGAACATGAACGCCTGCTCGGGCAGCGCCCCCTGGGGATCTGGCTGCCGGAGTGCGCCTACTACGAGGGCCTAGACGAGCAGCTGGTGGCCTGCGGCCTGCGCTATTCGGTGCTCGATGGCCACGGGCTGCTGCATGCCCTGCCGCGGCCCCGCTACGGGGTGTTTGCGCCGATCTGCTCGCCGGCGGGGGCGGCCTTCTTCGGCCGCGACAGCAGCGCCACCCTGCCGGTGTGGAGCGCCCGCGAGGGCTATCCAGGCGACGGCGCCTACCGGGAATTCCACCGGGACCTGGGCTGGGACCTGCCCGAAGCCGAACTCACCGGCCACGGCATCCGCAGCCGCCGGCCCCTGGGCCTGAAACTGCACCGGGTAACGGCCCAGGGCTGCCCGCTCGAACAAAAACAGCCCTACGAGCCCGCGGTCGCAGCCGAGCGGATCGAGCACCATGCCGCCGCCTACCTGGAGGGCCGGGCCGAGGAGCTCACCGGCCTGGCGAGCTCGATGGAGCGCCGGCCCCTGCTGGTGGCTCCCTTCGACGCCGAACTGTTCGGCCACTGGTGGTTTGAGGGTCCCCAATTCCTGGCCGCCCTGTTCCGTCAAGCGGAAAGCGCGGGGGTGCGCCTGGTGACTCTGCGGGAAGCCCTCAGCGGCGACGAGCCGCTGCAGGTATGCCGCCCCTCCCCCAGCAGCTGGGGCCAGGGGGGGTACCACGACTACTGGCTAAACGACACCAACGCCTGGGTGGTGGCCGAATGGCAACGGGCCTCCCAGGCAATGGTGCGACGGGTGCAGCAGGGCGTTGGCAGCGAGGCCCAGCGCGGCCTGCTGACCCAGGCCGGCAGGGAGCTACTGCTGGCCCAGAGCTCCGACTGGAGCTTCATCCTGCGGGCAGGCACCACCACCGAACTGGCCAAGGAGCGGATCGAGCGTCACCTCGATCGCTTCTGGCGCCTGATCGATGCGATCGACAACGGCACCGAGCTGCCAGCGCAATGGCTCAAAGCGATCAGCATCGAAGATGGGCTCTTCCCCCTGCTGAACGCGGCCGACTGGGTGCCGATGCGGAGCTGATGCGCGCACTCACGGCCCCATCACAGCCCGGCCGGCCACAGCAACCGCATCCCCAGCGCCCACTCCCGCCCCCGCTGGGCCATCAGAGCGGCCTTCACGCTCCAGGGCGCCGAAGCAAACAGGCGCACCATCGCCGCCAGCAGTTCGGGCACCGTGGCCGTGTTTGCCAAAAAGCCATACCACTGCTCATTGGGCAGGGAGAAGAAGGTGGCGAAGTGGGCCCGCAGCTGGGGTTCGGGGTAGCGCATCAGCTTCTCCAGCCCAAACTGATAGAGGGCGTGCTTTCGGCGTAGCTCAAGGGGCCAGAGCGCCTGCCAGCCCGCCTGGGCCAGACGGGCTGAACCGGCCTGCGGCTCGGCCCGCAGCAGCGCCGCCACCGCCGCTGCCACCGCCGGCGCGCGTCGCAGCAGCGAGCCCACCATGTAGCCCGAGGCTGGGTGGACCATCGAGGCCGCCCCGCCAAAGCCGAGCACCGGCTGCTGCAAATCCGGCAAAGGCAGGTTCATCGGAAACAGGCAGAACTCCTCGTGCTCCACCTCCAGCACGGCGACGCCGCGATGGGCTAGCCGCCGCTCTAGGCGCTGCTTGAGCGTGGCGTAGGGCACCGGTGGCGCCAGGGCCAGGGAGGTCTCCTCCACAAAGAAGCGTCCCTCGCCCAGGTCCATGGCATAGAGAAAGGTGGGGGGCTCGGCCCGCTCAGCCGCACTGAGGTGATCGCAGCGGTAGTCCATCAGCACGAATTGGCCGGCCTCCACCGGTGGCGCTGAAAAGCGGCCCGTGATCCCGTAGGCCGCCTGACCTGCCACCGGGCCTGCGTCAGGCCGTTGCACAAACACCGGCTGATGGCCGGTGGCATCCACCAGCAGACGGGTGCGCAGGCGGCTGCCGTCAGCGCAGCGCAGCACGGTCATGCCGCATCCAGAGTTATCTTCAGCAGAACTTGCCCCGCCTCCACAATCTGGCTCCAGCTCGAAGTCCGTGGCCTGTCCCTGCAGGATGGCCACGCCGCCGCGGGCGCAGGCCTCCAGCCATTGCCCCTGCAGGGCCGAGCGGTTGAACAGGCCGTAGTCGCGCCGGTGCTGCGTGGCCTGGTTGGCCGGGTCGGCCGGATCGGCTGCGCCGCTGCCGAAGTAGCTCAGCGTGTTGCTCCAGCGGTGCTCCAGCAGGTGGCCCAGGCCGAGGGCGTCCACCTCCTCTCCCCAGATGCCGTAGGTGTTCGGCCAGGGGGCGCGGGCATCGTGGGGGGCCAGCAGCGCCACCGCCAGGCCCTGCTCAGCCAGGGCGGCGGCGATACACAGGGCTGCGGGCCCCCCCCCCAGCACCACCACCGTCACATCAGTGGGCATCAAGGCGGAACGGAGAAAGCTCATGCTGCATCACAGGGGCAAATAGAGGCTTCGTGGTGTGTCCTGAAAAGAACGAAAACCATGGTGCGCATAGAACGCTGCAGCTGCGGGAGTCTTGGCATCGACGACTAGGGCATAGCCTCCGACCGAGCGCTTGGCGTTGAGGCACCGCTGCACGGCCAAGCCCAGCAACAGGGGGCCGAGACCATTCCCGTGCCAGCGCTGATCCCGGGCCAGCCGTCCGATTCGAAAACAGGGCACCGGATAGGGAGGCAGTGGCTTGGCATCGCCAGGCTGCAGATCGGCCAACGTGACCTCCGCCGGTGCCAGCGTGTAGAACCCCGCAATCTCCGCAGGAGCATCTGGCGGGACGAGCACGAACGTCTGGCTCACACCACGGCGCATGTTTTGGTGCGCCTGCTGTTTCAGAAAGCGATCGAGGGCAGGCTCACCACAAGAGAACGCCTTGCGGTTGTGACGGATGGGGTCGAGCTGCTGCTCCTCAAACACGGCTCACGCGTGTGCGGGCCCGCTCCAACGCATCCCGTAGGGCCGCATTCGGCTCAAACGTTTGAGCTATGGCCGCATGAAAGGCCTTGAAATCCCGTTGAGACAGGGTGATCTGCTGATCGCGCTCAATGGCTTCAGTGGCACGCTGCTTGGCCGCCAAGCGCACAAAAGCAGCCATGGTCACCCCTTCGATGGCAGCCGCCTGGGCAAAGAGCTGCTTGTCTGCAGCGCTGAGCTTGAGATCCAGGCGCTCATCGACGGCCACGACTTCACAGCTAACCGGGTGAATTGATAATACGGCAAAAAGCCGTATTCGCTTTTCACTCTTCAGTGGTGATGACGACGGCTTCCCCAGGCTCGGTGGGGGCGGCCTCTTCCTCCTCCGGCGCCGGCGGCACCAGCACCACCTCGGTGAGCCGGTCGCCGGCATCCAGCTTCTGCAGGCGCACGCCGGTGGCGGCGCGGGACTGCTGGGGAATGGCATCGGCCTGGGTGCGCACGATCACCCCCTTCTCGCTCACCAGCAGCAGCTCCTCACCGGCGCCGAGCACCTTCAGCCCCACCAACACATCGCCCTTATGGCGAAACTTGATCGCCCGCAGGCCCATGCCAGCGCGCTTCTGCAGCCGGAATTGATCCACCGGCACCCGCTTGCCCAGGCCGCTGGCGGCAGCCACCAGCACCCAGGGACCCTCGCTGGGGGCCACCTCTTCAGCCTCGTCATCAGGGGTGTCATCCCCTACGGAGGCGCTGGCCACCTGGTCGGCCAGCTCGGCGGGCAGCACATCCATGCTCACCAGCTGGTCGCCGGGGCGCAGGTTCATGGCACGCACGCCGCGGGCCGTGCGGCCCAGGGGACGCAGCTCCTCATCGGTGAGCCGGAAGTGGATCGTCATGCCGTTGCGCGATCCGATCAGGATGCTGTCGCCGGGCAGGGCCAGCCGCACCCAGGTGAGGGCATCGCCCTCCACCAGATCGATGGCAATCAAGCCATTGGAGCGAATGTTGGCGAAGGTCGAGAGGCGGGTTCGCTTGATCGTGCCGCCACTGGTGAGCATCACCAGCACGGCGTCTTCAGCAAATTCACTCACCGCCAGCAGCGAGGTGATCTGCTCCTCGCGGGGGATCGGCAGCATCTGCACGATCGGGGTGCCCTTGGCGGCCCGGCTGCAGATCGGCACCCGGTAGGCGGGCACGGTGTAAACGACACCCCGATCAGAAAACAGCAGCAGGTTGTCGTGGTCGTTGCAGCTGATAAAGAGCCGCACCGCCTCTTCACCCTGGGTCTTGGTGCCGGCCTTGCCGCGGGTGCCGCGGCTGGTGGCTTCAAATTCGCTCACGGGCATCCGCTTGAGGTAGCCGTTCTCCGTGAGCAGCACCACCGAGCGTTCGTTGGCGATCAGATCGATGTCTTCGAGGCCGCCTTCGAGGTCGAGGATCTCGGTGCGGCGGGGCGAGTGGTAGCGAGTGCGGATAGCACCGAGCTCTTCGGTGATGATCGTGAGTACGCGCTCGCGATTGGCCAGGATGTCTTTGTAGTCGGCAATCTTGGCGACTAAATCCTCATGCTCAAGGCGGATCTTGTCGGCCTCGAGGGCCGTCAGTCGCCGCAGCTGCATCTGCAGGATGGCGTCGGCCTGGATCTCACTGAGGCCGTGGCGCTCCTGCAGCTGCACGCGGGCCGTGGCCGCATCGGAGGCAGCCCGGATAAGGGCAATGATCGGATCGAGTTGATCTAGGGCCAGCAGCAGGCCCAGCAAGATGTGGTCGCGCTCCTCGGCTTTGCGCAGGAAGTAGCGGGTGCGCCGCTCGATCGTCTCGATGCGGAAGTCGAGAAACACCTGCAGCATCTTGCGCAGGGTGAGCAGCACCGGCTCTGACTTCACCAGCGCCAACATGTAGGCGCTAAAATTATTTTGCAGTGGCGTGAGTTTGAACAGGTTGTTGAGCACCACCTGGGGGTAGGCGTCCCGCCGCAGTTCGATCACGATCCGCATGCCGTCCCGGTCGGATTCATCGCGGATATCAGAGATCCCCTCCAGTTTCTTGTCGTTAACCAGCTCGGCGATCCGCTCAATCAGCGAGGCCTTGTTGGTTTGGAAGGGCAATTCGGTGATGATCACCGCATCCCGGTCGGGGCGGCCCTTCACCTCCAGCGTTTCAACTGAGGCGACGCCCCGCATGGTCACTGAACCGCGACCGGTGGTGTAGGTGTCACGGATACCGCGGCGACCCAGGATCTGGCCTCCCGTGGGGAAGTCGGGCCCCGGGATGATCGCCATCAACTGCAGATCGTCGATGTCGGGGTTGGCGATCAGCGCCAGGGTGCCGTCGATCAGCTCGGTGAGGTTGTGGGGTGGGATGTTGGTCGCCATGCCCACGGCGATGCCGGTGGAGCCGTTGAGCAGCAGCTGCGGAATCCGCGCCGGCATCACGGTGGGCTCCTGCTGGGAGCCGTCAAAGTTGTCGGCGAAGTCGACCGTCTCGGCCTCGATGTCGTCGAGCAGGCTGTCGGTGGTGAGCGCCTGCAACCGCGATTCGGTGTAGCGCATGGCGGCCGGGGGATCACCATCCACCGAGCCGAAGTTGCCGTGCCCGTTGACCAGGGGCATGCGCATGTTGAAGTCCTGGGCCATCCGCACCAGGGCGTCGTACACCGCCGTGTCGCCGTGGGGGTGGTACTTGCCGAGCACTTCACCCACCACCCTGGCGCATTTGCGGTAAGGGCGGTCACTGGTCAGACCCAGCTCATACATCGCGTAGAGAATGCGCCGGTGCACCGGCTTGAGACCATCGCGGGCATCGGGCAGGGCCCGGCCCACGATCACACTCATCGCATACTCCAAATAGGAGCGCGACATTTCATTGCGCAGATCGGTCTGGATGATCCGCGAATTGCCGCTACCGCCGGACTCCCCCGGTGAATCAGCACCGGGTCCGCTGGGGTCCGCCATGGATGACCGCATTGATCAAAAGACAGTTTATCGAACCTCCGGGGGATTGCCCGGATCCCGCCCAATGGCGCCATGACCGCCCCTGAATTCCCACCCCATTCGCTGCCCCAATCCCTGCCGAAATCCCAGCTGCAGTGCCCGCCGCGCCAGGAGGGCGAGCTGCGCCAGCGGCAGGAGCAAGGCGAGCTGCGGGTGCGGGTCGCCGCCGAATATCGCGACCTGGTGCGAGAGGTGGGCCTGGCCGAGGCCTATGCCGCCACCGATGTGGTGGTGGCGGCCGATGCGGGCTTCATGGATCAGGGCTGCCTGGTCTTGAGCCTCGGCCCCACCGATCCGCCGATCCGCCTGCGCACCGGCCTCCTGGCGGGCGTGCCCGGGCTGACCGGCTGCGGCAGTGGCGAGCTGGTGTTACCGATCGGCGGCGGCCTGGGGGAGGGGGCCGCCCTGAGCGGCGCCCAGCTGCTCAGGGCCCTGCTGGAGGGCCAATCGCTGCCGTTCAATGCCAGCGGTGAGGCCACCCCACTGCACCCCCGCCGGGAACTGCACACCGAGCTCAGCCTCGAGCAGATCGGCGCGGGCCGGTTGCTGCTGCACCGGGCCATCAGCGAAAATGGGGTAGTGGCGGTCAACCGGGCCGAAGGTCCCTGCCCGAGCCCCTACGGCACCCTGCTGGGAAAGGCCGCAAATGCCCTTTACAACTGCGGCGGCGCTGGCAGCATTGGCCTCACCATGCCCGGGCTCTCCCTGCTGGGGCCCGGCTCACCGGTGCTGGTGGGAGGTGGACTGGGTTGGGTGGTTGGGGCGGGCAGCGGCCACCAGCCGGGCTGCAAGCGCCAGGCCAGCGGCCATGCCCGCACCCCAGGGGCCGCCGCCGCGGTCAGCGTCGACCTGCACGACCTGCGGCCGGAATGGGTACGTCCCTGTTTTTTTGAAGGCCATGGCAGCGCCCTGCTGGTGGCAATCGCGGCGCCGGTGCCCCTGGTCAACGCCAGGGTGGCGCTTCAGGCGGCCACCGGTCCTGAGCAGCTGGAGGTCCCGGTGCTCGACCTCTCGGTGCCCCGCCGGGTCAAACCGAAGCTGGCCTCCGTCACCTACGCCGAGCTACTCAGCGGCGAGATCAGCTTGAAGGGGCAGCCCGTGGCCTGCGCCCCCTCCCACAGCCCGCGGCTGGCGGCCGCGATTGCAGAGGCCCTGGTGGGGGCCCTGTGCTGCGGCGAATTCCCCCTGAGGTTGCCCGCCGCAGCGCTGAGTTCGCGGGCCAGCCTGCTACCGATAGAGGCCTAGCTGGTGGCGGGACGCCCAGCGGCCGTAAACTTGGGCCATGGCTGAATCCACCCATAACCCTGCCCCCGTGAACGCAACCCCTGAAAACGGGAATGGGGGCCCAGACCCCGAACAAGCTCCCGAACAAGCTCCCGAGCCGAGCGTGGCGACCACCTTGAGTGTGGAAGCCAGTGCCGCCCCGCTCCTTGCCCAGGCAGAGCCTGGTGGCGATGGACCCAACAGCGGCGAAGGGGGCGAATGGGAGCTGCTGCTGCAGAAACTGCGCGAATGGCTCAATCAGGGCCAACTCCAGAGTCTCTGGGCCCAGGCGAGCAAGCCAGTCACCCTGCTAGCGGGCCTGGTGGGAGTGCTGCTGGTCTTGAGGATCTATGCCGCCCTGCTTGGGGCCATCGAGAGCCTGCCGCTGGTTCCCGGCCTGCTGGAACTGGCCGGTGTGGTCTGGATGGTGCGCTACGGCGTACCCAAACTGTTGCGCAGCAGCGAGCGCGAGCAACTGCTGGGCGGCCTCAGCAAGCGCTGGAAATCCTTTCGCGGCCAGGGCTGAACCCTGACAAAACCAGGCAATTGGCAGCGCGCCGGTTGATAGCTTGGCCCGAACCCGTAATCTCCAGGTGGATATTCAGCTCGGTCGCTCCCGTACCGTTCGCCGGGCCTACGGCATCGACGAGATCGCCCTGGTGCCGGGGAGTCGCACAGTTGATCCCGCCATAACCGACAGCAGCTGGAGCCTGGGCGGCATCGCTCGGGAGATCCCGATCATCGCCAGTGCCATGGATGGCGTGGTGGATGTGGCGATGGCGGTCGAGCTCAGCCGGCAGGGCGCCCTGGGGGTTCTGAACCTGGAAGGGGTGCAGTGCCGCTACGACGATCCCAATCCCGTGCTGGATCGGATTGCGGCGGTGGGCAATCAGGAGTTCGTGCCGCTGATGCAGGATCTCTACAGCCAGCCAGTGCGCGAAGACCTGATCCGCCAGCGGATCGCCGAGATCAAGGCGGGGGGCGGCATCGCCGCTGTCAGCGCCACCCCGATGGCCGCCCTGAAATTCGGCACGGCGATCGCCGAGGCCGGCGCCGACCTGTTCTTTGTCCAGGCCACGGTGGTGAGTACCGAACACCTCGGCCCCGAAGGCCAGGCCAGCCTGGATCTGGAGGTTCTCTGTCGCACCTTCGGCGTGCCGGTGGTGATCGGCAACTGCGTGACCTACGACGTGGCCCTCAAGCTGATGCGGGCTGGCGCCGCCGGCGTGTTGGTCGGCATCGGCCCGGGAGCCGCCTGCACCAGCCGGGGAGTGCTGGGCATCGGCATCCCCCAGGCCACCGCCGTGGCCGACTGCGCCGCCGCCCGCAACGAATACCTGGCCGAGAGCGGCCGCTACGTGCCGATCGTGGCCGATGGGGGCATCGTCACCGGTGGCGACATCTGCAAGTGTCTTGCCTGCGGCGCCGACGCCGTGATGATCGGCTCTCCCATCGCCCGCGCCAGTGAAGCCCCCGGGCGAGGCTTCCACTGGGGCATGGCCACCCCCAGCCCCCTGCTCCCCCGCGGCACCCGCATCAAGGTGGGCACCACCGGCAGCATCGAGACAATCCTGCGCGGCCCGGCCTGCCTCGACGACGGCACCCAAAACCTGCTGGGCTGCATCCGCACCTCCATGGGCACCCTGGGGGCCCGCACCCTCAAGGAGATGCATGGGGTGGAGGTGGTAGTGGCCCCTTCCCTGCTGACCGAGGGCAAGGTGTATCAGAAGGCCCAGCAGCTCGGCATGGGCAAATAGGGCGCGGGATTAGCGTGAACATGTGCGAGCTTCGGCTCACACACTCCTCACACCCTCCGGCCCGGTGCTTCCGGGCTTTTTGTCTTCCCCCCACCCATCCCAATCCAGCCCTGATAACGGCCTGCAAAGCTGCTGGATGGGTGCCAACAACCTTGCTAGATTCGCAGAACCCTGATCCTGCAAGGATGTCTAGCTCTGCTGCTGTCACTGATGCTTCCTTTGAGCAGGACGTGCTCAAGAGTGACTTGCCCGTGCTGATTGATTTCTGGGCACCCTGGTGCGGACCCTGCCGCATGGTGGCGCCGATCGTCGACGAGATCGCCAGCGAATTCGAGGGCAAAATCAAGGTGTTCAAGCTCAACACCGACGAAAACCCCAACGTCGCCAGCCAGTACGGCATCCGCAGCATCCCGACCCTGATGATCTTCAAGGGCGGCCAGAAGGTAGACACCGTCGTGGGTGCGGTTCCCAAAACCACCCTCTCGGGCACTATTTCCAAATACCTCTGAGCGACCCATCCCGCTTCGGTCAGAGTCCGCTCCAGGCCCTGACCCAGGAACTCGAAAACCACCCCCAACGGCACCTGATTGAGCGATCTCTGGTGTCGTTGTTGCAGATCGGTAGCCGCGAACGCGGCTACCAGGAATGGCGACTGGTCAGTGGGGCCCTCGCTGACATCAGCGAAGCCCTGGAGGTGTTCCAGCCCCACCGGGATACCCGCAAGATCACAGTCTTCGGCTCAGCCCGCACCGTGGCCAGCGATGCCTGCTACGAGCTGGCCGAACAGCTGGCCCGCAGCGCCGTTGAGGCGGGTTTTGAGGTGATGACCGGGGCCGGCGGCGGCATCATGGAAGCCGCCAACAGTGGCGCGGGCTGCGAAGCGAGCATTGGCCTCAATGTGGACCTGCCCTTTGAGCAGCACCCCAACCGCTTTGTCAGCAGCTGCGGCGGCCGACTGCTGCACTTCCGCTATTTCTTCACCCGCAAACTCTTCTTTCTGCGGGAAAGCGATGCCCTGGTGGTTTTACCCGGCGGTTTCGGCACCCTGGATGAATTATTCGAATCACTCACCCTCATCCAGACAGGCCGCACCCCGCCGATTCCCCTGGTGCTGCTAGCCCCCCCAGGCGACGCCTTCTGGAGCGGCTGGCAACGGGATGTCAACCAGGGGCTCGCCGCCCGGGGGCTGATCTCTCCTGAAGACGGTGACCTGCTGATTGAAGCCCACAGCGCTGAAGAGGCGGTGGAGCGCATCAGCCACTTCTACCGCCTGTTCCATTCAGCCCGCCTCGGCGACGACCGCATCGAGCTCCTGCTCAAAGCCCCCCTCCAGGCCGAGCAGCTCGACGACCTCAATCACCGCTTTGACGACCTGGTGGATCAGGGGATGATCCAGGCCAGCGAGACCGTCGACGACCATGGCCTGCTGCGCCCCTGCCTCTACTTCCACTTCAACCGGCGCCGCATCGGCCGGCTCTATCAACTGCTCGAACAGCTCAACGACCTGGCCCTGCCGCCCGACCAGGCATTGGAGCAGCCCGGCCGCCGCAAACCCGCCCCCCAACCATGAGTCGCCTTGGCCTGATCGATTACGGCATGGGCAACCTGCACTCGGTGCAGCGGGGCTTCGAACGTCTGGGCGCTTCAGTGCAGACCGTGCATGGCGCCGAGGAGATGGAGGGCTGCACGGCCCTGGTGCTGCCGGGGGTGGGGGCCTTCGACCCGGCCATGGAGCGGTTGCGCCAGGGGGGCCTGGCCACCGCAATCAGCTCCTGGTGCGCAGCAGGGCGGCCGCTGCTGGGCATCTGCCTTGGCCTCCAGCTGCTATTTGAGGCCAGCGATGAGGGCACAGCTGCCGGCTTGGGCCTGCTCAAGGGTCGGGTGCGGGCCCTGCCGCGTCACCCGGACCAACCGATACCCCACATGGGCTGGGCGCCGCTGATCCCCTCCAGCCCCAGCCCCCTGCTGCCCGCCGACGCCCCCGAGAGCTGGGTGTACTTCGTGCACTCCTATGCCGCCGATCCCAGCGATGGGGCCTGCAACACCGCCCTTGTGGGCTTCGGCGACACCGCCGTCACAGCCGCGGTTTGGCAGGGAGCCATTGGCGCCTGCCAGTTTCACCCGGAGAAATCCGGACCCCACGGAGAGGCCATCCTGCGCCGCTGGCTGGCCTGGCTGGGCCGCCTATGAGCCTGCGGCTGAGCGGTGGTCGCCGTCTGCAGAGTCCACCTGGAAACACCGCCAGGCCCACCAGCTCCCGGGTGCGCCTGGCGGTGATGAACCTCCTGGCGGCAGAGTTGCCCGGCTGTGCCTGGCTGGACCTGTGTAGCGGCAGCGGCGTGATGGCATGCGAGGCCCTGCAAAGGGGGGCCCTGCGGGTTGTGGCGATTGAGCAGGACTGCCGCATCGCCGCCGTCGCCAAGGCCAATCTCGATGCGGTGGGCCTGGGCCTGGGGCCCTCAATGGCCCAGTGGGACGTGCACTGCCGCGAGGTATGCCGCTGGCTCGCAGCCACTAGTCAGGAGGGCTTTGATCTGATCTATGCCGATCCGCCCTACGCCGCGGGGCTCTACCCAGCCATCGCCGCAAAGGTGGCCGCAGGAAGCTGGCTCAGGCCCGGTGGAACCCTGGTATTGGAATGCGCCACCAAGGCCATGCCAGCCATCCCTGATGGCTGGCACCTGGCTGACCAGAGAACCTATGGCAGCACGGGCTTGATACTGCTCAACCAGCCCTAGACTCAGGGCTGGGGGATCTCAGTCGAGCAGGGTGCCGCGGCGATACTGGTTCCAGGCCGCTACAAACAATCCGGCGAGGGTGACTGGTATCAGACCGAGCACAATGCCGCAGAGCAGGGGTTCGATCATGGAGGGGCTACTGCAGCTATCTGAATTCAATTCTTTCACGCCCATGGCCCCAATCGCGAGCCTTCTGCACCAACTGTGACTGGTCCACCCCTACCGCTTGAAGTAGCGCCATCTGAACCCGCCCCAGCGCAGGCCGCCCCGGGCCGCCGCGGCCTGGTGGTTGCCCTGGTGGGCATGGCCGCTGCGGCCTGCATCGTGGCCCTGTTACTGGTGCTGCCGGCAGCCCAGGCCGACCCCTACACCAGCTCCACCCTGGGGCTCAGCGGTTCGGCTGAAAACGGCGGCCTGCTGTTCCGAGTCAACTGTGCCGGCTGCCACGGCATTGCCGGCCAGGGGCTGGTGGGGCCCAACCTGCACGGCGTGGCCGAACGCAAAAATTCGCGCCAGCTGATCCAGCAGGTGGTCAGTGGGCGCACCCCGCCGATGCCCCGATTCCAGCCCGAACCCCAGGCCATGGCAGACCTGCTGGCCTACCTGAACGGTCTGGTGTGAGCAGGCCGAGCGAACTCGTGGTGGTGCTGGTGGAGCCCGCAGGCCCGTTGAATGTGGGCAGCGTCGCCAGGCTCTGCGCCAATTTCGAAGTCGCCGAGCTGCGTCTGGTGGCCCCCCGCTGCGACCACCTGGGCGCAGAGGCCCGGCTCCTGGCGGTGCACGGGGCCTGGGTGCTCGAGCAGGCCCGCCTCTTCCCCAGCCTGGCC
>NZ_JAGQCQ010000033.1:0-18111 GCF_024346275.1 Cyanobium sp. BA20m-p-22 | reverse complement strand
AGGGGCTGGGCGCCTGCTTCGCCGCTGGCGACTTCTCCCAGCAGCCACGCCTGATAGCCAGCCTCCTGGCACACCGCAAGGGCTGCAGCGGCGGCAGCGGCTGGCACCACCAGGCAGTAGCCCACCCCAAGGTTAAAGGTGTTCCAGAGATCGGCCTCGGGCACCCCGCCTGCTTGCTGCAGCCAGGTGAATAGGGGTGGCCGCTCCCAGCTGCTGGGGTCTATCACCGCATGCACCCCTGCGGGAAGGCAGCGGGGCAGGTTCTCTGGCAGCCCCCCCCCAGTGATGTGGGCCATGCCGTGGATCGGCAGGCCACTGGCCAGTAGGTGTTTCACCAGGGCGCCGTAGAGGCGGGTGGGGGTGAGGAGGGCCTCAATCAGGGTTAGGTCGCTGCCGGGCAGAAGGGTGTGCCCATCGACCCCCTGATCCCTGAGGATGGATCGCACCAGGCTGAAACCATTGCTGTGAACGCCGCTGCTGGCGACAGCGAGGATGCGATCTCCGCCCTTCACTGCACTGCCATCGATCACGGCGTCAGCTTCCACCACGGCCAGGCAGAAGCCCGCCAGGTCGTAGCTGCCTGGGCCGTAGAAGCCGGGCATTTCAGCGGTTTCACCGCCCAGCAGGGCGCAGCCGCTCTGCTGGCAAGCCGCGGCGATGCCTTCCACCACTTCGGCCATGGCTGCGGGGCTGAGCTTGCCTGTGGCCATGTAATCAAGAAAAAACAGGGGCTCTGCGCCGCTGGTGATCACGTCGTTGACGCACATCGCCACCAGGTCGATGCCCACGTCGTGGTGCCGCCCATGGGCTTGGGCCAGTTCGAGTTTGGTGCCAACCCCATCGGTGCCTGCCACCAGCAAGGGCTGCCGCAGGCCGGCCGGCAGTCGGCAGAAGCCGCCGAACCCTCCCAGCCCGCCCACAACTTCGGGGCGACGGGTGGTCTCCACGCTGGCTCGAATCCGATCCACAAATGCCCTGCCTGCGGCCACGTCCACCCCTGCCGTGCGGTAATCCATGCGATCGAGGCCCATCGGGCGCTGGTGCCTGATCCTCTTACGCCGCCCCAGCCCAGCCCGTGGACGACCCGCCGATCGGCACACGTTCCCATCAGCTGCGCTTATCATGGTCATTTGGGCTGCTGATCTCCGCACGCATTGTCGAACCCGCTGAGCCCTGGCAGGGCCTGGGCTGGGGCATTTGATGACAAATTCTGATCGGTTTTGCGGATGGGATTCCTCAGCGAAGCCCCGGCGGAATCGGGTTACCTTTTCCCCGTCCCCAATTTTCTTAAGGAACTCCGAAGGCGAATTCGCAACCCAACTCCATTCAGTTTGGGAGCGGATCCAACGCTGACGAATCACTGAATTGCCTCTGGCTGGTGATTGTTGCTTCGGCAACGGGTTTCGTTTGTTATGCGATGCACCTTTTCTCTCGGGGCCCTTGCCCTACTTCTTCCAGGTAGTGCCTTGGTTCCCGCCATCGCTGAATCCAGTTTCGCCGCAACCCAAAACGAGGTTGCTGTCGTTGCTGCTTCCAGCTCAGCTGCCCCTGAACCCACTCCAGAGGTAGCCATCCGGGAGGCCGGCTCAGATGTTGTGCCCGATCAAGGGATCATCAAGCAGGCTCCTCCGACCCGCCTTGCCCCGGCAGCCAAGCCGGCTCCCCGGGTTCTCCACAGCTCCAACGGGCAAGCCAGCTGGTATGGGCCAGGTTTCTACGGAAACCGCACCGCCAACGGTGAGGTCTTGCGCCCCGGCAACATGACCGCTGCCCACCGCACCCTTCCCTTCGGCACCAAGGTGAAGGTCACCAACCTGTGGAATGGCCGCACCACCGTGGTGCGCATCAACGATCGCGGTCCCTTCCATGGCAACCGGGTCATCGACTTGGCCCATGGCGCCGCCCACAGCCTCGGTCTCACGGCCAGCGGCATCGCCCAGGTACGTCTTGACGTACTCCAGTGAGCTGAGCTGAGCGGCCATGAGCCCCTCGCCCATCCGCCAATCTGGCGGGTGGGTTTTTTATTGCCGGTTCGCCGTCTCCCCGTGCTTCTGCTCCACACCCGCGAAGACCTGGCCGCCTGGCGGCGCCAGCAGCTTGGCCCGGTCCATTTCGTTCCCACCATGGGGGCCCTGCATGGGGGGCACCGGCAGCTGATCATCCGGGCTGCCCAGCCCTTGGCTGGCGCGGCTCCAGCGGTGCTGGTGAGCATCTTCGTCAATCCCCTTCAATTTGGCCCCGGGGAAGACTTCCAGGCCTATCCCCGCGAGCTCAGCGCCGATGCGGCCCTGGCCGCCGCAGCTGGTGCCACCGCGCTGTTTGCCCCCAGCTTGGCCGAGTTCTATCCCCGGGGCGATACCGGCCTGACCCGGATCTTGCCCCCCCAGTTTCTGAGTGAGGGCCTCTGCGGCCGCCACCGGCCCCAGCACTTTGAGGGGGTGGCCACCGTGGTTACCCGCCTGCTGAGCCTGGTGCGCCCCGATTGCCTGCTGCTCGGCGAAAAGGATTGGCAGCAACTGGTGATCCTGCGGCGGGTGGTGGCGGATCTGGGCCTGCCGGTGCGGATACGGGGGTGCCCGACCGTGCGGGAGGCCGATGGACTGGCCTGCAGTTCCCGCAACCGGCGCCTTTCCCCCTCCCAGCGCCAGCAGGCCGCGGCGCTGCCGCTGGCCCTGGCCGCGGCAGCGGCCCAGGTGCGCACTGGAACCCATCGGGCCCAGGCGCTGACCGCCCAGTTGATCCAGCAGTTGGAGGCGGCCGGCCTGGAGGTGGAGTATGCGGAGTTGGTGGCGCCCCATAGCCTGGAGCCACTGCAGCAAGTGCAGGGCCTGGCCCTGCTCGCCGCCGCGGTGCACTGCGGTCCCAGCCGCCTGATCGACCATTGTTTGCTGATGTCCCGTCTGCCGATCGTCGCCATTGATGGACCAGCGGGGGCGGGCAAGAGCACCGTCACCCGGGCCTTCGCCAGGCGCATGGGTCTTGTCTATCTAGATACGGGCGCGATGTATCGGGCCCTCACCTGGTGGGTGCTGCGCCAGGGTGCCGACCCGGCCAATGCGGCGGCAGTGGAGCCCCTTTTGGATGGCCTGGATCTGCAGCTCAGTGCCGGCGCCGATGGCCAGCAGCTGGTGAGCATCAACGGCCACGACGTGACCGAGGCGATCCGCAGCCCGGAGGTCACGGCCCAGGTGTCGGCGGTGGCAGCCCATGGCTGGGTGCGCCAGGCCCTGACGGCCCAGCAGCAGGCCATGGGGCGCAAGGGGGGGCTGGTGGCCGAGGGCCGCGACATCGGCACCGCCGTTTTCCCCGCTGCGGAGCTCAAGGTGTTTCTCACGGCCACCGTTGGTGAGCGGGCCCGCCGCCGCGCCCAAGACCTGCAGCAGCGGGGTTTTGCGGTGCCCCCGCTGGCTGAGCTGGAGGCCCAGATAGCTGCCCGCGATCACCAGGATTCGAGCCGGGAGGTGGCGCCGCTGCGTCAGGCCGAGGATGCGGTGGAGCTCGTCACGGACGGCATGGCCATCGAGGCGGTGATCCAGGCCCTGGTGGACCTGTTCCGCCAGCGGGTTCCTGAGGAGGCCTGGCCGGCCGCTGACGGCGCCTAGTGGTTTAGTCGCTTAGACGTCTAGGGCCTGCAGCAGGCCGGCGCAGGCGTCGTCCAGCAGGTCGAGCACGTGCTCAAACCCATCGGCGCTGCCGTAATAGGGATCGGGCACCTCCAGAACCTTGAATCGGCTGCAGTAGCGCACCAGGGGTTCGATGCGGGCCTGGCCCCCAGGCTCGCCCCTGTGCTCCTGGGCCAGGGTTTGCACGTGGTCCAGGTTGGTGGCATCCATGGTGAGGATGTGATCAAAGCGCTCGAGGTCTGCTAGCTCCAGCTGGCGGGCCCGGCTGGTGAGGGCAATACCGCGGCGGCTGGCGGCTGCGCGCATGCGTGGATCGGCGGCCCTGCCCACATGCCAGCTCCCCGTACCGGCCGAATCCACCAGGAAACGGTCCGCCGCTCCAGCCTGGATCAGGTGGTGTACGAACACCCCTTCGGCGGCGGGGGAGCGACAGATATTGCCCAGGCAGACAAACAGCACCCGCTTCATTGCTGCTCCAGACGCAGGAGCGCCAGGTGCGCGCGCCGTTGCACCACAGGAGCGTTGTCTGCGGCCGCAGCCAGCAGGGTGACCAGCCCAGCTCGGGCCTGCTGCCATTCCGGTAGGCGGGGTGGAAGGCCAGCTGCCAGCAACTCCAGCCCCACTGCCACCGCGTAGCGCACCACCCACTCGCCGTCGCTGGTGGCGGCCAGTAGGGCTCCAAGGCACTGGCGCTGGACGACCTGCTGTTGGTCAGGGGGGAGCTCGGCCAGCTGCATCTGGCCAAGTCCCTTGGCGGCAGCCCGGCGCACGCTGGCAGCTACGTCGCTGCCGAGGGCATCGAGAAGCAGCTCTAGCCCGCGCACATCGCCGATGCCGGCGAGGGCCCTCACGGCCCAGGCCCGGGCCCCGTAGTTTTCTGGGTCGAGCTGCAATAGGGCATCCACAGCCGCTGTCCCCAGGCTGATCAGCCCCTCCACGGCGGCTACTGCCGCACCGGGGTTGTTGAAGCCCAACACTTCCACCAGCACCGGCGCTGCGCTGGCATCGGCGCTAGCGGCCAGTTCCTGGGTTGCACGCAGCAGGTCTTGGGCGCTGTCGGCCTGTTGCAAGGCGGTAATCTGGTCTGCCACCGGAGATACCTGGCTCACAGCAAGGCGTCCATGCAGGCCAGCAGGGCCTCGTCGCCGGGGTCGCCGTTGCCCTCTTCCACCAGCCCCCGCAGGGCCATCAATTTCAGACTGTTCTCGGCCAGGGTGGCGGCAATGGCTTGAAATCCGGGCCGCCAGCCTGCGGCACCAAGATCCATCAGGGCTGCCCGCCGCACCTGCAGCTGGGGATGGTCAAGTAGGTCCACAAGCAGCTCCCCCCAGCGCGCCTCACCGCTCAATTGCAGCAGGGTCCGCGCCGCAGCACTGCGGATCAGGGGGCGCTCGTGTTCGAGGAAGGGTTTCACCACGGCCAGCACCCGCGGCTCGTTGACGCCGATGTCGCCCAGGGCTTCCAGCAGGGCTTCGCAGGGTTCCACCAGGCGGGGGCTGTTGGCCTGCTGGGCGCCGGCCCCGGCGGGGCCGCTGGCTAGCTTCTCGCAGAGAGCGTCAATGGCTTCGCTGGCCGCGAGTTGACCCAGGGCTCGGGCTGCCGCTTCCCGTAGTCCGTCGTCGGCATCCTGCAGGGTGTCGAGTAGGTCGGGGATGGCCGTTTGCGCTGCTGGAGCCAGTTTGCCGAGGGCGCGGGCGGCATTGCGGGCTACCGCGTTCTCCTCCACGCCGTCTCCGCTATCCCTAGGCCGGCGTTGGCGCAGGGCTTGTTGCAACAGGGGCACCGCCTCCGGGTGCTGGCTGCGCATCCGGCCCAGCCACCAGGCTCCGTAGTACTGCTGGGAGGAGTCTTCGCTCTGGCGGAGCCGGCGCAGGGCTTCTTGTTCACTGATGGGTTCGCCTGCCTGGGGGGGGCTGGCGTCGGCGTCGACCATGGGTGCTGTCGCGAGACACGGGCTCCTGGTGATGTTGCCAGCCCCGGGGCTGGTTCGAAATTTCAGTTTGGGCATTATTCCGGCAGGTCCGCTGAAGCCCGGCTCTCAATGAGTGGGAGTCAGCCAGGCAGGCACCGCAATCACATAAAAGGGACTTACAAAGCATCGACTCAGCCGCAGGACCAATGCGAATGGCGGCCCTACCAGGCCAGTCGTGAACTCTTCGCAAAGGGGCAAACCAATTCAGGGTGCCCCCACTAAGTTGCTGCCGGCACACATGTTCTTGAGACTGGTACCTATGGCTGTTGCTCTCGCCTCCCAACTGCGTGAAGGCACCAAAAAAGCCCACACGATGGCGGAGAACACCGGCTTCGTGAGCTGCTTCCTCAAGGGGGTGGTGGATAAGGCCAGCTACCGCACCCTGGTGGCCGACCTTTATTTCGTCTACTCCGCCATGGAAGAGGAGATCGGGCGCCTGCGGGCCGAGGGGCATCCGGTGGTCGGCCCGGTGGGCTTCCCGGAGCTGAACCGCTGCGAAACCCTCGAGCAGGATCTCGCCTATTACTTCGGTGAAAGCTGGCGCAGTGCAGTGAAGGCCACGCCTGCCGCCCAGGAGTATGCGGCTCGCTTGCATCAGTTGGCCAAGGAGACCCCCGAGCTGCTGGTGGGTCACCACTACACCCGATATATCGGCGATCTGAGCGGCGGTCAGATCCTCAAGAACATCGCCCAGAAGGCGATGAATCTGGGCGAGCACGATGGCCTGCGTTTTTATGAGTTCGACGCTATCCCCGACGAGAAGGCCTTCAAGATCAACTACCGCGCCACCCTTGATGCCCTGCCGCTCGACCAGGCCATGGCCAATCGGATTGTGGAGGAGGCCAACCACGCCTTCCATCTGAACATGAAGATGTTCCAGGAGCTGGAGGGCAGCCTTATCGCCGCCATCGGCAAGGTGCTCTTTGGCTTCCTCACTCGCCGCCAGCGGGCCGGCAGCACCGATGTGGTGGCGGCCTGAAGATCAGCGGCGCCTGGTTCGGAACTATCAGTCCTCGATGAGATCAACGCTCACCAGCCTGGTGAGCTCTTCTGTAGTAGCTGGGTCGATGCTGCCTGGCTTGAAGTTGACCTGAAACCACCACTGGCGACCGTCCTTGCTCCGCCGCTCCACACGGAAGTTGGCCAGTCCCTGCTCCCGCAGTGCCAGTTGCAAAGCATCCCCGCTGCAGCCGACGCAACTGACGGACAGGGGCGGTAGCCCAGGCACTTCGACGCAATAGACGGGCATGGGCTTAAGGCGACAGTCCAGGCTCCCATAAGAACCGAACAGGAAGCCGGGGGGCCCCGATCCGTAGCCACAACAACGCAACCCCCCATCCGGCCGCCCTAAGGTTGCAAAACTTCATGGTTGGGTTTTGCACGATGACTTCTACCCCAGACCTGGCCTCCCTCTACCAGCGGCTGTCGCTCCAGGAGCGCCCCATCCTGCCCTCGGGTGAGCGTCGCGCGATCCTGGGTTGCGGCTATGTGGGCGAAGCGGTTGCCAAATCCTGGAAGCAGCAGGGGCATGCACTTTGGGGGACTACAACCCGGCGTGAACGCTTGGTAGAGCTGGCAGGCCTAGTCGAGAACCCGTTGGTTTTTGATTCCACGGATCCCTTCAGCAGCCTGGATTTCGCAGCAGATCTCGAAGGCATTTTGGTGTCCTTCGCTCCGTCGAAGAGTTCCAGTGTTGAGCTGAGCCAATACGAGCAGACCTTTCTTGGCGGCCTGCAACGGCTGATCGAAACGCTAAGCAGGCGGCCTGTCGGCTCGCCCCTGCAGCTTGTGCACCTCAGCAGCTGTGGCGTGTATGGCAATCGGCAGGGAGCGCTCACAAGTGAGGGCGATCCAACCGATTCGAATCATCCCGTGAATTCCGTGCTCGTGAGGGCAGAGCAGATGGTTGCTTCGGTTCGTTCAGAGTCTATTAAGGTCTGCGTGTTGCGCCTCGGTGGCATATACGGGCCTGGCCGCGATATTCCGGGCATGTTGCTCAGTGCCGCTGGCGGCCTGGTGCAGCGCAATGGCCTGAATGTGCCGTGCTGGATTCACCGCGACGACATCGTTCGGGGCATCAACTTTGCCTTTGACCAAGGTCTTGATGACACGTACAACCTGGTCAACGACACCCAGTGCAACGGCCAGGAGCTCACAGATCGGCTGTGTGAGCGCGCTGGCCTGCCACTAGCCAAGTGGTTGACCAGAGACACCAGCGATCGAATCCTCAATGCGCGGGTTAGCAATGCGAAGCTGAAACAGCTTGGCTTCAGCTTTGCTCATCCCTGCATGCTGGGCTGATGGCGGCGCTCTATCCAGCCCAAGGGGTTGTGATTAGGGTCAAACCATACTGCCAGCTGCGCAAAGTTTTGATAATCTGGTAAGCAGTCGAATTGGATCTTAAATGGATACTTTGGCAAGCTTCCGGCAGGCTGCAGATTAAATTATCTGCAAACAGACCATCTATTCATTCTTGACAAACCATTCGCCGCAGATTGACGGTAACTGCTGATCTGATGATGCGTTTCCCCCGCGCAGCACGCGGGTTTTGTTGCTGATGCCAGCTCGAGACCAGTCTTGAATACCACCTCCAGCAACTGAAACCTCGCATTCGGGGTCAGGCTTAACTTGTTGGCAGCGAATTGGTGTGGTTGCGATGGCTTCCAGAGGCATTGGCCCATCGGCTGCTGCCTAGTAAAGCGCAAGCCACCAGCATCGAACGACTCCGCACGCTGAAGAAGTTCACTTCATGTGATCAGAGGGGGCCCAGCGAAAAGTTCATGGTGGCCCGGAGGCAGCGCCCCGCTGTTGCTGGTGGAGCTGTACCAGTGGGGGCAAAACCGCCGCCAAGGCTGAGCTCCAGCCAACCCCACAGCGAGGTGGTGGTGAAAGATCCCCGGGGTGGGGGAGGGTCTTGATCCACTTCGATGTGAGGGCAGGGCCCTAAACGTTTCTTATTCAACCGAGCGAGTGCAGTTGCCAGCAGTTGTAGACCTAAGGTGTTGTTTGGCCCCATGATCGCCAAGCAATGGCCAAGGTAGGCGTGCTCCTGCTGAACCTCGGGGGTCCGGAGCGCATCCAGGACGTCGGCCCTTTTCTCTACAACCTGTTCTCGGATCCTGAAATCATCCGGCTACCCAACCCGGCCCTGCAGAAACCACTGGCCTGGCTGATCAGTAGCCTGCGGGCGAGTAAGTCGCAGGATGCTTATCGGTCCATTGGGGGCGGCTCACCACTGCGGCGAATCACTGGGCAGCAGGCGCGGGAGTTGCAGAGTAGCCTCCGCCTGCTTGGGATCGAGGCCACCACCTACGTGGCAATGCGCTACTGGCACCCCTTCACCGAATCGGCGGTGGCAGACATCAAAGCCGACGCCGTGGATGAGGTAGTGGTGCTGCCTCTTTACCCCCAATTCTCGATTAGCACCAGCGGCTCCAGCTTCAGGGAGCTTCAGCGTCTTCGCCAGTCTGATTCTGTTTTTGCAGCTTTGCCGATCCGATGCATCCGCAGCTATTACGATGACCGGGGCTACATCGGCGCCATGGCCGGGCTGATAGCGCGCGAGATCCAGGCCTGCCCAGACCCTGCCAGCGCCCACGTGTTCTTCAGTGCCCACGGCGTGCCCAGGAGCTACGTGGAGGAAGCGGGAGATCCATACCAAGGGGAGATCGAGACCTGCGCCCGGCTGATCATCGAGAATCTGGAGGCCACATTGGGCCACAGCAACTCTTTCACCCTCGCGTACCAGAGCAGGGTGGGCCCTGTGGAGTGGCTTAAGCCCTACACCGACGAGGCATTGGAGGAGCTGGGACGGCAGGGTGTGAAGGATCTGGTAGTTGTGCCGATCAGTTTTGTGAGCGAACACATCGAGACCCTCGAAGAGATCGACATCGAGTACCGCAAGCTGGCTTTCGAGTCGGGCATCACTAATTTTCGCCGTGTTCCGGCGCTCGACACCAACCCTGCGTTCATCCAGGGGCTTGCGCGACTCGTTCAACATGCCCTGGAAGGGCCCGAAGTGAATCTTGACCAGGCGGCCGCTCTGCCCAGCACTGTCAAGCTATACCCCCAAGATAAGTGGTCTTGGGGCTGGAACAACAGCTCAGAAGTGTGGAATGGCCGCTTAGCTATGCTCGGACTCTCCGCTTTTCTAGTGGAGCTGATCAGGGGCAGTGGGCCTCTTCATGCCCTCGGCTTGCTGTGATTTCCTTTTTACTTAGGGTAGTGTCTATCCAGATCAAACAACACCTCATGGATATATGTTTCGGTCCATTCTGCGCCATGAAAGCGGCTGAGCATCCCTCTCGCCGGGTCTTTCTCTGCCCGGTAGCAGGTGTAGCGCCGTTGGCCATTGAGCAATATCGCTGAGCGATCATCTGCTACGGGAGCCGCTTCATGCACGAGTTGTAAATAAAGTTTTAAGTACTCAGCAAAGGCTTGAAATATAACGGTGGCGATCAGCTCATCGGAGGCTGCTCCCAAAGGCAGGCGGGTCCAGAGAAATGCAGGCGAAAAGTAAGGTTCCGCTTCGGCAGGAATAGGCCCGCCATCGGGTAAGTGAGGTTTCCAGCTGTTAAAAATTGGGAGCAAGCGATCCCAGACAGGTTGGGTATGGAGGGAATCGCTGCGGTCGACTGGCTGCAGGTCAAGGGCAAGCAGATGGCCTGAGGGCAGCGTGACCAAATCGGCTCCGAAGAAAGGCAGATCAAAACGGCAGTGGGGATTGATAACTAGGTTCAGCACGGACGCTGCTGGCCCCGCTTCCACGCAGGCGGCCCTCACCTGGCGAAGCTTGTTGGTTTGACAGGCCCAGGTTGCAGTTTGCACAACTACAGGCTGTGCCTTCGAACCGGTGGATCCGATTTTTTGCAAAAACTGCTCCGGCACGGGGTAGGCGGCTGGCTCCAATGCTTGAAGCAATTCGACTGCATGATCAAGAAAGGGCTGCCAACGCCAATTGGCGATTCTGACCTGATCAAGACTGCATCTTTGCGGTGCTGTCATTACTGCTTGCTTGAGGGGAAGAGGAACTCGTGCAGGAAGCGATCCGACCAGGCCTTACCGAAATGGCTGCTAAACAGGCCGTGAGCCGGATCTCTTTCGGCGCTGTAGACATCGTATGCCTCTTGCAGGCTCCTAACCCTTTCTGCTGTAACTATGGAGGTGCGTTGGCCCGCTTCGGCACTGAGCTGCCAGTAGCAGTCGAGAAAGGCAGTGAAAGCCCTAGGCAACGATTCCTGCGCCTCCTCAGCTCCCCCACGGCAGAACAGCAGCCAGGGAGAAAAATATTGGTTTGGATCAAATGAACGCATGGCTTCAGCACCGTGAAGATCCGGGTGGCGAGAAATAAGATCCTTTAGACCTTGATAATAGGCGTCAAGATAATTTTGATCTTGTAGTAGTGGCTGAAAATCAAGGACTGCGACTAGCTTTCCGCGGGTGCCGAACCAAAGGAGATCGATTCCCATCAGGGGCTGATCGTTGTTGAATTCGGGATAGGCCACCGAATTCAACACCTGCAGGCTGTCCCCTGCGTCCAGCCTGGTCACCCTCCAGCGCCGGAAACCCGGCACATTCCAGAGCCAGCTTTGGATCACGCTCTGCCTCTTCAGGGATCGACACTCAGCTAGCCCCTCGGGTGGGGCAACGGGCTGCGCTCCCGACAGTTCCAGCTTGCTATTGAGCTCTTGCAAAAAAGGGTCAAACATTTCGGAGCGCTCAGGTGCAGGGTGGGTTAACTGAAACCGGCGGCCAGGGAATTGGCGCTTTCCCGAAGCGCCTGCAAAGTTGCGTCGGAGGGGCAACGAAGCTCCGTGCAGTAGGTGGTCATCGTCACACCATCGAGGCACTGCACCGAGCTCACCCGCATGCGCACCTGATCCGTGACGAACCAGCAGCGCTCCGTTCCGACATTGCTGTCATAGCGCGTGGTCACAGTCATGACGCCATCGGAGGAAAAGGTGTATTGACTGAGGACGGGCTGCTTTTCCACGTATCCCTTGTCACGGACCAGAAAACCCTGAGAGGGATCTCCTGCCAGAGGTATATCTATTAATACAGCCGCTTGGTCTTCTGTTCTAGCCAGGGGTTTTAGATTGCTTTCCCACCAGAAACGGGCCCCCCCTGCTGCTAGCTCAGGGTTAATTTTTAGAGTAAGGCATATCTGCTCGATGGCTGGATCCTGCGCGGAGAAGGGCTCGATAACAAGGTTGGAATTGCCGAATTCATCATCTTGGTGGTCGAGGTGGTGTACGGCCCGTCGCGTCAGCCAGACCCCTCGACTGGCCGCCAAGAACTGGTCCATAGTTCGGGCTGGGTCCATGGGTGCCACGGGCATTGAGAGGGGGATGGGAAGTTAAACCTGTTCGGACTTCTGGGCCTCAAGCTGAGCCAGAATTGCTTCTATCTTTTGCAATTCGGGATGCTGAGCCAGGGTGAATTCCACTTGCTTCTGAGGAAGCTTGAGTCTCTGACCCATTCCGATTACGTCTTTGACAAGACGATCGCGGTAGGCCGCGAGCTGATCAATCGACTCCTCCAACTCCTGGCGGCTGGGATCGGATGCGTTGATTGCAGACGTGTCGGCGCGAGCGGTGGTGCCGTCGGACATGGGTTGCATAGCGCGAAGCTCAGCATACGGAGTCGACCGCTGCGATCCACCAAAACAGCTGCTCCGTTCACCAGGGCTGCTTGGTTGTGGCGGATCGCCCCCAGCAGGGCGGCCGGGTCGCATTGTTGCTGCAGCTTCTCGATGCGTTGGCGGCCCATGCGGCCCATGCATCCCCCATCGCAGCAGCCGATCAGCTGGGCTGAGCGGTTCGTCATCGCGGCTGGGGAGCGGGACACATTTGCTCCAACCATGGGCACTCTGGTGACGTTGCGCAAGCAGCGGCGCCGATCCTGACCGCCCTGGGCAAAGCGAGCCGGTCGAATCCTCAGGTGACCATGGCGCTCAAGAGCCTCCACAAGCGTGGGCAACACCGCCGCGAGGCGTTTGCCGCAGCGATGGTCGCTGGCCTCCCACAGGGTCTCCAGGAGTTGCATCACTCGGGGCCATAGCGCTTCCAGCCGGCAGCAACCGCAGCCCCGATTTGCGGTGATACCCGCTCAGTGCTGCATCCATGGTGAAAATGGAAGAAAAGATAAATCTCCCAGCGCTTTGTTCCCCGATTGGGTGGGAGTGCGTCCTTCCCCTTGCCAAAACCCTTTGCCAGCGCGCCCTTTTCAAGCGCGTCCGCGATGGGTGACGAAAGTTTGCATGATTGCGTTGATGGGGGCCCTGAGGCTGGAGATAGCCGTAGTTTCCCCTTACGCCTTCTCCGAGAGGCAGCTAAGCCATGCAGACCTAAACAGATCTAACGATCTTCACTGGCTGTCAATTGGCTGAGCACAAGAACCCCTGGCCCCCTTCCCATGCTCGACGCCTTTTCACGCGCTGTCGTCAGCGCAGATTCGAAGACTGCCCCGATTGGAGGCGGTGAGCTCGCTGCTCTCCGTAACTATGTTGCTGAAGGCAATAAGCGTCTTGACGCTGTCAACGCCATCACCAGCAACGCCTCCTGCATCGTTTCAGATGCGGTCACCGGCATGATCTGCGAAAACACTGGCCTTATCCAGGCTGGTGGCAACTGCTATCCCAACCGCCGCATGGCTGCCTGCCTGCGCGACGGTGAAATTGTGCTCCGCTACATCAGCTACGCCCTGCTGGCCGGCGACGCCTCGGTTTTGGACGACCGCTGCCTGAACGGCCTCAAGGAGACCTACATCGCTCTGGGCGTTCCCCTTCAGTCTGCCGCCCGCGCCGTGGCCATCATGAAGGCTTCTTCCACAGCTCACATTAACGAGACAAACACCAGCGGCACCAACCCTGTGGAAACCCGTTTCCGCAAGATGGAAACCGTTCAAGGCGACTGCTCCGCTCTAGTGGCTGAAGCTGCTACCTACTTTGACCGTGTGATCAGCGGCCTCAGCTGATTCATCCGAAGAGATTGCTTTCTTCTCAACCATTACTTCTTTATTAAACGAGGATCTCCAAGATGAAGTCTGTTGTGACCACTGTTGTGACCGCCGCTGATGCCGCTGGTCGCTTCCCTTCCCAGAACGACCTAGAAGCTGTTCAGGGCAACATTCAGCGAGCTACGGCTCGTCTAGAAGCTGCTGAAAAGCTGGCTGCCGGTCTGGACAAAGTGACTAAGGAAGCCGGTGACGCCTGCTTCAGCAAGTACCCCTACCTCAAGCAGGCCGGCGAAGCTGGTGAGAACCAGGTCAAGGTGGACAAGTGCTACCGCGATATCGCTCACTATCTGCGTCTGATCAACTACTGCCTGGTGGTGGGCGGCACTGGCCCTCTCGATGAGTGGGGCATTGCCGGAGCCCGTGAGGTGTACCGCACCCTGCGTCTCCCTACCGCTGCTTACGTGGAAGCGCTCACCTTCACCCGCGATCGGGCTTGCTCCCCTCGTGACATGAGCCCCCAAGCTCTCAATGAGTTGAAGTCGTACCTTGATTACGCAATCAACGCCCTCTCCTGATCAGTTTCTGATTAATTGTTGAGGACAAACCAGGGAGGCCTTAGGGCCTCCTTTTTTTTAAGTAAATGAGCCCTCTCATCCCCCTCCCCTCGATAGAAATGGAAGCGTTGGATATCTTGTTTGAGGACCTTGCCCACCCTAATCCTTATATTCAAAGCCAGGCTTTTATGGCTATGGTTAGGGATTGGCCCCAGCAGGCGCTTCCTCGCCTGCTGGGCTTGTTGGCCCAGCCGGACATAACTTTACGCAGGGCGTCTGTTCGGGGCATTGGCGCCTTTGGCGCCGCTGCCTTGCTGCCCTTAGCTGATCTACTCCTGGCCAGCACGGACAGCACTATCCGCGCGAGCTGCGTGAAGGCCTATGCCCAGGTGGCTTCAAACCAGCCTGGGATACATTTCCCCGATTCTGCGATGCAGGCCCTCGAGGAGGCACTTGGCGACGACTCACCGGTTGTGGCTGTAGCTACGGTGATGGCCCTTGGGCAGGTGGGTGGGCAGGCGGTGCCGCTGTTGCTGAGAGTGGTGGGCGGAGATAATCCAGCCCAGGCGGTAGCAGCTGTCAATGCGCTTGCCCAGATTGATGATCCTGCAATTGAACGGACTCTTAGAGATCTGCAGAAGCAACCACAGCTAGACAGTTATGTGCGCGAGACGCTTGAATCAGCCCTCGCTCGAATTAGGGACCTGCAAGCCCGCCAACCTCAGCCGGGCTGACGCGAGACAATTGCCAACCTCACTTGCTCAGCTGACTGATTGCTAGTTCCAGCACTAACCTGACACCAGGTTGTTCTTCCTGCTCCACACTTGCTTTTAAGGCAGGCAATGCATCCTTGGCCCCTAGCTTCATCAGCGATAGAGCAGCGTTTTTGCGGACCTGTTCTTCCGGGTCGGTTAGCAGCGGGAGCAGGCGCGGGCATGCCCATTCGGGCTCTTGCAGCTTGCCCATCAGTGTTGCAGCTTCTGCCCTCACCTCGGAGTCCAGGTCATCCAGCGCGGTTAGAAGCAGCTGTCTCGCCTGGTCATCCCCCAAAGCCTGGATCTGTTCGCCGAGAGCTGCTATTGCTGCCGCTCTTATCCTGGCATCAGGTGAGCTGGCTGCTTGGCGAAGTGCCTCGGGAGCCCTGGCGCCGATAAAAGCGATCCCCCAGCTGGCCAGCCCTTGCTGTATGGCTGAGGCTTCTGGATGAACCAGCACTGAGAGGAGTGGCTCGAGAGCCTGGTCGCCGACTGCGGCCATCGCTCCGACAGCTGATCCCTGCACCACGGGATCCGAATCTGAGAGAAGGGTTTCGAGTAAAACGGGCAAGGCAGAGGGATCTGCAATCAGGGTCAGAGTTTTCGCTGCAGCGCGGCGAACGGTGACGTTGTCGTGAGACCGTAATGCACGGCAGAGTGTTGGCACTGCTGCTGAACCCACTGCTCCAAGGCTTTCGGCAAAGGTGAGCCGCATTAAGCCTCTGGTATCGCCGAGACCAGCAACCATGCGCTCAATTGCTGGGCTATCGGAGGCGGGAACTAGCCCCTGGCGAAGTTGGGAACGAAGCTCTGCAGCCAGAATGTTGGCTTCCTCCACGCTCAGTTGCTGGTTCCCAGATGCGGGGGCAGTGGACAACTCGGTAGACAAGGGACCCTCCTATCAAGCAAAATTATCAGGGATAGCCATGGCTTTCCTATGGTGGGCTTAACAAGACCAAGACATGACACGTTTTTTGCTCTCCCACAACCTTCAGGTAGTTTCCGAAAACCTGAAAGGCCTGAACTCCGCCGATCTGGCGGCTGGCCTTGTTGCACACCTACCCACCGATGTCCATGTTCAGGCACTGAGCCACCCCCACTGGTTGGTTCAGGTGGAAGCGGATCTGCTGCCCATCGATCTGGCCAATGCTGTACTCCAGGCCTGGCGTCAGCTCCGCTGCTCTGCAGGCGCTGCAGATGATGCGTGCCAGCTGTTGGCCTTGGGTGGACGCAAGGACGATCAAGCCGCCTCTGGAGCTTTGCTGCAGAGGAGTGACTGGGGGGTCGATGTGGTGGAGACTCTGAACGCTGCCGCTTTCCTTCAGTCGATTAACTGGGAACTGCTCAAGCAGGGGCGTTCTCCGGATGGTGTGTTCGAGCTCCATGGCTGAGCTGGGCTACTTGCGGCGGCGGCGAGTTGATTGCTGGCCAGGCTTGGGTGGCTCGCCAAGTTCCATGGCCACTCTGGCCGCCACTCCGGAAGCCGAGGTGGCCGCCTCAAACAGGCTCACTGATGTAACAGGGATCCCGTTCTGGTGGAGTTGCTGCAAAGTGTGGCTCAGCATATGGGGCGGAACCCGGAGCTTCTGAACAGCCCTCTGGGGTGTTTCGGATTTGATGCTAGTAACAAGCAGAAGTGCACCACATTGATAGGGACCCATTGTGCCTCTAACTTAAACTGCTTCATGTTGATCGCTTCCTGGCTGGATTGGATCAAGATACATAACTCTTAAACTTTCAGCGGTGTTGCCCCGCCGGCTATCAGAGTTGGAATCAGCTCTTGCTTGAGCTCCGCAGCTTCGACTACTTTGACCTCTGAGGATAGTATTTTGGCCAGCTCCAGCAACAGTTATGACAATATTCATCCAGGCCTCAGCCACCACGGTGCGCTCGCCATTCTTGAGCAATCTCTTGACTCGCTCGATTCTGCTAGCGATTACTACATGGCGGTCGCACATCTCGTAAATTTTCCTGGCAATAAAACGGAGGAGGCTTTATTGCGGCTAATCGAGACTTCTTCGTCCGAACAGGCGGTCAATCTTGCGCGCCGCAAAGCGGTCGAAGTTTTGGGCCGGCTTGGAGTTCAACGGGCCATCCCCAGCATTGGGCGTTGCCTAAGGAGCAATGATCACTACCTCGTTGAAAATGCCGCCTGGGCCCTTCTTCAGCTCAATTGCCAGGATGTTGAACTCCATCAGGAGATGTGCCTGCTACTCAATGATCCAGCCCAGAGCCGCAGGGTTCTTATTCAGGCTCTTTCCGGGTTAGAAGTGCACACGGCCTTGCCCGTGCTTCAATCGCTGCAAGATGAGGCGAATCCAGGGGTTCGAGGGGCTGCTTTAGCCGGGGTTGCACAGCTTAGTGGCGATAATAGTCGCCTTAAAGAGTTGGAAGACCACCTGACCCTGCCGAACCAAATGGACCGGCAGTCGGCAATTCAGGATTTAATTGAATGTCGAGCTACATATCTATTGCCCTCGATCCTCAAGGCGCCCGTGTCCCCTGTGTTTAGGTTGCGCGCTCTGCGGACACTCTGGCCGGGCCAAGACAAAGCACACGCAGGCCTCGACCTGCTTACTTGTTTGGATTCGCTTATGTGGGATCAGCCAGAAGTTTTGGTCTTGGCGCACTGCTACGACACTGAACCCACCACGATATTTCTATTTGAGGAATTTTTTGGTACTGACTTTAGCCGTTGCTACCTAGCATTGTCCACATTGAAGCATAGGCCAGCAGAGGAGCTTTGGCCTATTTTCTGGAAGCGATGGCAGGAGGATGCTTACAATGATTATGGTGCACACTATTTCTTCATTCAGCTTCTTGGCAGTTTGGACGACTGGCCTTCCGCTGCCACCTCCACCATTGAGTCGCTTCTGCTGGAAGCCATGCACAGCAAGCGACCGCAATTTAGCAAGTCAAAAGTGGCTGCTTGTCTGACATTGAATAAGCATTTTCCTGATATATGGTGCAAAAGTGTGCAGCAGCTTTTATCTTCCGATCTCACAGCAAGCTGGGAGCTGCGTTACGCTGCATTGATGGGCCTTGGTTCAATTGATTTTGGGAATAACCATGAAATATTTCAGCTCTTAAAGAACGATTTATCCGTTCAGGATCCTGATCCTTTTGTAGATCGTAGACGTCAATTGCTAATTTCCGAAAACCGTGTCTGAAAGGAACCACGTTCAGCCCAGTAGCGTTGAATTTCCAAGCCTTTGGGCCTCGGCACAGCTGCTTCAGCTCTCAGGATCTTG
>NZ_JAGQCQ010000032.1:0-18480 GCF_024346275.1 Cyanobium sp. BA20m-p-22 | reverse complement strand
TCCACTCAACGGCTTGGCCGTAGAGGAAATAGGCGCCAAGGGCCATGGTGAGTAGCCAGAAAGCCCGAAATCCCATCAGATTCCCCTTGCTCATGCAGCGCTCTGCCAGCCAGATCGTGCCCGAACTAGAAATCAATACCACCGTGTTGAGCAGGGGCGTGCGCCACTCGAGGCCTTCCACACCGGGGGGGAGCCAATTGAGCGCAGCGGTTTTCAGCAGGGCGAAGCCGCTGAAGAATGCCAAAAAGATGACACTCTCAGAACAGAGAAAGATGATGAAGCCCGTGAGGTTGTGCTTCGGGTGCTCAGTGTTCAAATGAGGTGTAGCAGTCATGCGCTGGCCTCCTGAAGGGTGAGCTGATTTTCAATCTCTGCCTGGTGCTCAACCAATGGTTCTCCAGTGCCGTAACCGTAGGGGCGTGCAATCACGGTCGGCACGTGCTCACCAAAGTTGTCTTCAGGTGGCGGTGATGGCAGCAACCACTCAAGACCAATGGCATTCCAGGGGTTATGGGGGGCTTTCGGGCCCCGCACCCAGGAACTCACCATGTTGAGCAGGAAGGGAATGATCGACACTCCCAGCAAGAAGGCGCCCAGGCTAGCCAGCACATTCCAGAAGGCAAATTCCGGGTCGTAGCTAGAAACCCGCCGGGGCATGCCCATCAGTCCCAGGGGATGCATAGGCAAGAAGTTGAGGTTGGCCCCAACAAAGGTGAGCAAAAAATGGACCTTGCCAAGGCCCTCGTAGGGCATGCGGCCAATAAATTTGGGAAACCAGTGATAGATAGCGGCAAAGATTCCCATCACCGCTGCCCCATAGATCACATAGTGGAAATGACCCACAACGAAATAGGTGTTAGATACGTGAATATCGACCGGCACTGTGGCCAGCATGATGCCGGTGATGCCAGCAAATACAAAGTTGAACAGGCCACCCAGGCAAAAAAGCATTGGTGTGGTGAGTCGCAGTTTGCCGCGCCAAATGGTGCCCAGCCAGGCAAAGACCTTTACCCCCGTGGGCACGGCAATCAGCATCGTAGAAAACATAAAGAAGTTGCGCATCCACTGCGCCACTCCACTGGGGAACATGTGGTGCACCCACACAACTAAACCCAGTGCCACGATGATGAAGGAGGCCAGGCAGACGTAGACGTAGCCAAACAGTGGCTTCCGTGAGTAAACCGGGAACAGCTCGGAAAAGATGCCAAACACCGGCAGAATGATCACATACACGGCCGGGTGGGAATAAAACCAGAAAAAGTGCTGATAAAGCACTGGGTCACCACCTCCCTCTGGCTGATAAAAGCTGGTGCCAAAGCTGAGGTCCATCAGCAACATCACCGCTCCACCGGTAAGGGCAGGCAGGCCGATCAACTGCAGACTTTGGGCTGCAAGGGCAGTCCAGCAGAACACCGGCATGCGGAAGAAGCCCATGCCAGGGGCGCGCATGCGCAGAATCGTGGTGACGAAGTTGAGCGCTCCCATGATCGAGGAGACACCCGAAAGGGCCACGGCTGTGATCCACAGGCCTTGGCCATTAATAAAGTGGCCCAGCGGGTTCTGGGTGCTCACCGGTGGATAGGACCACCAGCCGGAATAGGCCGGCCCACCAGGAACGAAAAAGCTGCCGATCAACAGGGCGCCAAAAATGGGAACCAGCCAGAAGGCCACCGCATTTAAGCGCGGAAAGGCCATATCTGGAGCGCCGATCATCGTGGGGATCAGCAGGTTATTGAGCCCATTCAGCACCGGAAAGATGAACAGGAACAGCATGATTGTTCCATGCATCGTGTAGATGCCGTTGTACACCGTGCGGTCGACCAGGTCGGCCGCTGGCGTGATCAATTCACCGCGGATGATCATGGCCAGCAGGCCACCGATCAGAAAGAAGAAAAAGGCCGTAACGATGTACTGAATGCCAATCACCTTGGCATCTGTGTTGAAGCCGAAGTAACGGCTCCAGGAGGTGTTTTCGGGAGGACTGGGCGGGAAGGTAGCGGAGGTCATCGGGCTCAGGCGTCGTGCGGCAGGGTGTTAGATCCGGGAACGTTCACCTGGGGCGGTGGAGCTGGCGGCACGGTGGCCCAGCCTGGGTTTTTCAGCTGTTTACGCTCGCCGTATTCGATTACTGCATCACTTAAACCGGGCTGCAGCGGTTGGCTAGCGGCGTTCTTCAGCCAAGCCTGGTAAGCCTCGGGGCTTTCGACCACCACATCGGCCTGGTTGGCGGCAAACCAGGTGCCACTGAATTGGGAATCGCGCAGGCGGTAGCGCCCCTCCCGCGTTGGAGTGAGATTGAAGTTGATCGCCCGGCCAGGAATTACGTCCTGCTTAAGGCGAAATGCTGGAATGTAAAAGCCATGAATTACGTCGTCTGACACCAAACGGAAGCTGACGGGCTGATCAACCGGCAGATGCAGCTCGGTGGTGGAAACATTGGCGCTTGGATAGCGAAATTCCCAAGACCACTGGCGGGCAATCACCTCCACCTGCTCGGCCGGCAAGCGATCGGCGGCGTAGCCACCCTGGTCTTCCACCGGATTGGCCAAATGGATGTGCTCCATCGGACCAAGAACTCCGAGTTTGGTGTTGACGCGCATGGCGTAAACCGCGATGGCCATCACCAGCAGTAAGGGAATGACCGTCCAGATCACCTCGAGCCGGGTATTTCCCTCAATCGGCTCCGCATCGCTCTCGTCGTATTTCTCGGCGCGGTGCTTAAGCAGCACCCAAGCCATCACCGACACCACCGACCCAAACACGAAGGTGCCGATGCCCGTTTCAAAGCTGAACAGCCCATCGACCAGTGGTGCCGCGGTAGAGGCCTGCACTGGCAACCAGCTGTAGGACTGCTGGGCCATCCACCAGCTCAAGGCCACCAACACCCCAATCCAAGCCAGCAAGCCGGCTAAGCCGGCGCTGCTGATTGGTGGGCGGGAGCGCTCAGAAGAGTTACTCACGGCAGGGCCTCGCTGAGATCAGCACCAGCTGCGAGCAGCTGGTCGGCGCTGACATGCACGCCAAACTCACCGGCCAACTCGGCCCCAAGGGTGCCGTGCAGACCGATCACCAGGAACAGCCCGAGCCCAACCAGCAAATAGAGCCACTGCACCTGCCGGCCCATGTCGCGGCGCCAGACGAAGCGTTGGTAGCCCCGCCACACCGTCATCGCGACGATCACCAGCAGGATCACAACGCCTCCGACGCCGTGCCAGAGCATCGTCTCCATGCTCTGCAGCCCGATGGTGCTGGTGACCCCGGGCAGGGGCACCGCCAGCAGCATCTCGAAGAAGCCAGCCGCCACGGTGAAGAAAGTGACGATGGCGCAAGCCAGCAGGTTGTACCAACCCACATCGTGGAAGCCGCCGCGGGTCACCGGCAGGGCCAGAAAGCGGAACACCCGCTTCTCAACTGGGTAGAGGGCGCCGGCTATATCAAAGGCGATCGCAATCACAAAAAGCCCGATGGTGAAGTGCACCAGGTTTGGATGGATGGGCAGGGCGTAGGGCAGTCCATTGGGCCCCAGATCGGCTGCCAACTGCTCGATCGGTGAGCTGGAGGGAATGAATGCAGCTGCGCCTTGCATCACACCAACCCCGAGCGCATGGCTTGCACCACCGGCACCGTGTGCAGGCCGTACACCCAGATCAACTGATTACCGAGGGTCACCTGTAGCACTATCAAGGCACTGAGCAGGCCTCCCGCGCCTAGGAACGCCAGGGGCAGCTGCTGGGGGTCCTTGCTGCGAATCACGTAGCGCCAACCAGACATCATCGACAGCACCCCAGCCAGCGACCAGCCGATCGTGCTGTGCAGGTTGAGAATGTCGCGGGAGGCGCCGTAGGGATTGGCCAGCCCCGCCTCAACCTGTCCGAACATGATCGCCACAAAAATAGCTGCAGTAGCAAACAGCAGGTTCCAGAAGCTGACCTCAAACAGCGCTGACCGGCGGGTCACCACTCCGATCAAATCAAATACAAACGAGATCAGCCCCATGGCGATTACGAAGTGCACAACGATCGGATGGATGGTGTCCATCCAAGGGAGGTTGTGATCGTTGAGCGGCGGCAGCAGCTCAAGCATGGGGCCCAAACCAGCAGGGTTGACCTCCACGTTGCTAAGCCCCCGCAGGGGGCGAGCAAAGCTGTGATGATTTGCTACATGAATGTGCGCATTGCCTGACTGGAAACTTGCGTCCGGGGCAATTGTTTTCCAAGGGAAGATTTAGGGTTGAAGATTCTATGTTTCTGCCCAGGTGACGGTTCCTGCCTCTCCCATCCTGCGCTGGGTCAGCGCCGCCCTGCTGTTCGCCGCGGCCGGGCTGTCGATCGTGCTGCCGTTTGTGTCTGCCACCTTGCTGACCATCGCCGTTGGTGCCGTATCGGTGATTGCCGGGGTGTCCCAGCTGCTGCGGCTCACTGGCGAAGCCGACATCAAGGGCAAGATTTTCCGGCTACTTTCCGGCTTGCTGTATCTGGGCGGCGGAGTGTGGGTTCTGGCATTTCCGGTCGCCAGCGAGGTGAGCCTGACCCTTTTTGTGGGCTTCCTGCTGGCCTTTGAAGGGGTGATGGAATTGGCCGCCGCCGCCACCGGCCAGGGAGCCGCCCGTGGCCTGGTGCTGATTGATGGCATTGTCACCGCCGTCCTTGGCGGCATGCTCATCGCAGAGTGGCCCTCCGACAGCATCTGGGCAATCGGCATGCTGTTTGGCATTGGTCTGGCCTTTTCAGCCGTCAACCTGCTCACCGCCCCCAGCCAGGCGGCCACCTGATCCGACCACCCCATAGCCGCCCCCGCCTGGGGTTTCGATGCGCAGGGCCTCACCGGGCCGCAGCTCCAGCTCGCAGCAGCCCGCCAGCGGCCTGATCGAACCATCCGGGCCGATCAGGCTGTTGCGTCCGCAGGCCCCCGCTCCCCCGCCAGCCAATCCGGCGGGGGCTATTCGCCGGGATCCGGAAATGAGCGCGGCGGCCATCGGCTCAAGAAAGCGCAGCTGCCTCACCACACCATCGCCGCCACGGAAAGCCCCCGCGCCCCCCGAGCCCGGGCGAATCGCAAACCGTTCCACCCTGATCGGATAGCGGGTTTCGAGGATCTCCGGATCGGTGAGGCGCGAATTGGTCATGTGGCTCTGCACCGCGGAGGCCCCGGCAAAGGGCTCACCGCCTGGCCGGCGACCGGCGCCGGTGCCGCCGCAGATCGTTTCGTAGTACTGAAGCTGGGCATTGCCGAAGCTGAGGTTGTTCATCGTGCCCTGGGCTGCCGCCTGCACCCCAAGCGCCAGGAACAGGGCATTGGTCGCCGCCTGGGAGATCTCCACATTGCCCGCCACCACCGCCGCTGGAGCAAGCGGATGGAGCAGGGAACCCGCCGGCACCACCAGGTCAATGGGCTCGAAGCAGCCGGCGTTGAGCGGAATCGCCTCCCCCACCAGGCAACGGAAGACATAGAGCACCACCGCCTTGGTGACGGCCAAGGGGGCATTGAGATTGCCATCGTGCTGGGGGGAGGTGCCGCTGAAATCCACCCGGGCCCGGCGTGCCGCCACATCGATCTGCACGGCCACCCGGATCTGGCCGCCATGGTCGAGCTCCACCTGGGCCCCATAGGTATCCGAGGCCTGGCCGCTGCCTAGCCCTGCAATCACCCGGGCCACCGCCTCTGCCCCATTGGCCAGCACATGGGCCTGATAGGCCCGCACTTCCTCCAGGCCATGGCGGCCAATCAGTCGCTGCAGCCCATCGACCCCCAGGCGATTGGCTGCAGCCTGGGCCTGGAGATCGGCGAGCAATTGGTCGGGGTTGCGCACCGGATGGCACCCCGCTGCGAAGCGTTGCCGCCAGCTGGCCTCCTCGAAGCCGCCATCGGTGAGAAACAGGACGTTGTCCAGCAGCAGACCCTCATCGGCGATGGTGCGGCTGAAGGCCGGCATCGAGCCCGGGGTGATTCCGCCCACATCGGCGTGGTGGCCCCGCGAGGCCACAAAGAACAGGGGGGCCCCATCGACAAACACCGGTGTGATCGCCGTGATGTCCGGCAGGTGGGTGCCGCCGTTGTAAGGGTTGTTGGAGAGCACCACGTCCCCCGGCGCCAGGGGGGGGCGATCGCCGCGGGCGATGGCCTCCAGCAAGCTGGTCACGCTGTCGCCCATCGAGCCCAGATGGACCGGGATATGGGGGGCATTGGCCACCAGTCGGCCGGCGCCATCAAAGAGGGCGCAGGAGAAATCGAGCCGCTCGCGGATATTTACCGAGCGAGCGCTCTGCTGCAGCCGCACCCCCATCTGCTCGGCAATGGCGGAGAAGCGGTGGTTGTAGAGCTCCAGCACGGTGGGGTCTGGCCCTACGGCAGGGCGAGCGGACGCACCAGGGCTGGCCAGGGGGGAAGCCAGCCGCTCCAGCAGCAGGGCCCCGTCAGCTAGCAGCCGCGCCTGCCAACCGGGCTCCAGCACGGTGGTGGTGGTCAGATCCAGCACCAGGGCGGGGCCCTCCAGGTGTTGGCCAGGCTGCAGCTGGGACCTCCGCCAGAGGGGCACCGCCTGCCAGCCGGCCGCCTCCCCCAGCCAGAGGCGGCTGGTTTGGGCCAAGGGAGGCATGCCGGCAGGCCCATCCGGCCGAGGGGAGCCCATTGGCATGGACCCTGCCGCCGGGGGCACCGGGGTAGCCGGAGTCAGCTCCACCAGCAGCCGTTCCACGATCAAATCGTCGACGCCGGGGCGGTAGCCATGGCGCCGCTGGTAGCTCTCAGCAAAGGCCTCCTGCAGCTCAGCCACCCCAGCCCCTGCGCTGGGCTCCTGCAGCGACCAGCCCAGCTCCAGCCCCTGCTCGCTGCCGGCCGCCCGGATCTCCAGCCGCACCCCAACCCGTGGCGGCATCGCCGAGGGGCCGAGCCCGGCAAGGGCCCCGGCAACGAGCTCGGCGCCCTGCTGCCGCAACAGGGGCAAGGAGGCCGTCCGCAGGGGCAAGCGGGGCGAGCACTCCAGCAGTCGGGCCTGTTCGGCCATGCCCAGGCCGTAGGCAGACAGCACCCCGGCCAGGGGGTGGAGCAGCACCCGCTGCAGGCCCAGCAACTCGGCCAGGCGGCAGGCGTGCTGACCTCCTGCTCCGCCGAAACTCACCAGCAGGGCCTCGCGCAGGTCGTGGCCGCGCTGAATTGAGATCCGGCGCAGGGCCTCAGCCATGGTTTCCACCGCGATCTGGAGGGCGCCGGCCGCCACCCGCTCCGGCGTGATGCCTGGGGCCGCCGCCGCCATGGCAGTGGCCAGCTCGGAGAAGCGCTGCCGCACCGCCTCTCCATCGGCGGGTTGGTCGGCGGTGGGACCAAAAACCGCCGGCAGGGCGGCGATCGGCAGCCGGCCCAGCAGCAAATTGGCATCGGTGATCGTGGTCGGCCCGCCGCGGCGGTAAGCCGCCGGCCCCGGATCGGCCCCGGCTGAGGCCGGCCCCACCTGCAGCCGCTGGCCATCGAAACGCAAGATTGATCCCCCACCGGCTGCCACCGAGTGAATGGGCAGCATCGGAGCCTGGAGCTGCAGCCCGACGATCTCGGTGCAGGGGCTGCGCTCCCAGGCCAGATCCCCCCGCCGCCCGTCGAAATGGAAGACATCGGTGGAGGTGCCACCCATGTCGAAGCCAACGATGGGCTGGGGCGGCAGGCCCGCGAGCCCCAGGGCCCGCTGGGCCACGGCCACTGCGCCCACCATGCCGCCGGCGGGACCCGAGAGGATCGTGTCCTTGGCCAGCAGCTCCTGGGGATCCGCCAGGGTTCCGCTGGAACACATCACCCGCAGCCGGGTTGCTGGCCCCAAGGCCAGCTGCACCTGGCGCAGGTAGCGCCGCAGCACCGGCGCCACCGCCGCCTCCACCAGGGCGGTCTGGCCGCGGGGCACCAGCCGGGGTTGGCTGCTGAGCCGGTGGGAGAGCACCACAGCCTCAAAGCCCAGGGGTGCGAGCCACTGCTCTAGCTGCAGCTCCTGGCAGGGATTGCGGGTGCTGTGCAGCAGGGCAACGGCGCAGCTGCTGAAGCCGTCGGCCTGGGCACGGCGCAGCGACTGGCCCAGTTGCTCCGTGAGCTGCAGGGGCTTGAGCTCGGCGCCGTCAACCGCCAGGCGCCCCTCCACCTCCAACACCCGCACCCGCAGGGGCTGGGGCCGCTCGATCGCCAGGGCAAAAAGATCGGGGCGGTGCTGATCGCCGATGCTGAGCAGGTCGGCAAAGCCGCGGTTGATCAGCAGCACCACGCCAGCGCCACGCTGCTCCAGCAGGGCATTGGTGGCCACGGTGGTGCCCAGGCGCACCTCCTGCACCAGGCCCTCCGGCACGGGCTGGCCCGGCGCCAGGCCCAGCACGGCCCCGATCGCCTTCACCGCCGGGTCGCCCGGGCAATCGGCCTGCACCGAAAGCACCTTGCGCACCACCAGCTCACCGGCGGGGCTGCAGCCCACCACATCGGTGAAGGTGCCGCCCCGGTCGATCCAGAACCGCCAACCGGGGGTTGGACAGGCCGGCTGCACTGGCTCAGCGGTAATTCTCAAACTGGAGCGGCACCTCCACGTCCTGGGCCTTGAGCAGGTTGATGGCCTGCTGCAGGTCGTCCTTGTTCTTGCCGGTGATCCGCAGGCTGTCGCCCTGAATCGAAACGGTGACCTTCTTGAGCTCGTCCCGCACGGTTTTGCTTAGCTGCTTGGCAAGCTCCGAGCTGAGCCCCTTGCGCAGTTTCACCACCTGCTTGACCCGGTTGCCGCCCACGGGCTCTGGGGTCTGGAAGTCGAAGATCTTCAGCGAGAGATTGCGCTTGGTGGCCTTCTGGCGCAGTACATCCTCCACGGCCTGGAGGGTCATGTCGCTGGCGGTGGTGATCGTGAGGCTGGCTTCCTCCACGTCTATCTCGGTGGCCGAATCCTTGAGGTCGTAGCGGGTGCCGACGTCGCGGCGCACCTGGTCAATCGTGTTGACGAGCTCCTGGCGATCAAAATCACTCACCACATCGAAGGAATAGGTGTCGGCCATGGGGCTGGTTCGGCTGGACGAAGACGTCTGCGGATCGTAGATGCGGCCTGCCAACCTGGACCCACAGTCCGCTCCGCCAGCCGCCATGACCGCCAACCTCGCCCCCTTTGCCTGGTCGTTGTTGCTGGCCGCCGGTGTGGTGGTGTTCAGCACGGTGCCCCTGGGGGCCGCCCGCTCCCAGGCCAATTTCCAGATGGAGGATCTGGCGGCACCGCGGGCGATGTTCGAGCGGCTGCCGGCCTGGGGCAAGCGGGCCGCCTGGGCCCATCAGAACTGCTTTGAGGCCCTCACCCTGCATGCCCCCGCCTGCCTGCTCTGCCTGGTGGCGGGAGTGGGCAGCCCGGTGGCGCTCGCGGCCGCCTGGATCCATCCAGCCCTGCGGCTGGCCTACATCGGCGCCTATGTGTTCAACCTTCCCCCCCTGCGGGGGCTCTGCTGGGCCGGTGGCCTGGTGTGCACGGGGGTGCTCTACGCCGAAGGCCTGAAGGCTGTCATTGCTGGTTGAACTGGGCTGGCTGAGCTGGGCTGGGCTGGCTGAGCTGGGAGCTAGTCGAAGAACATGACGCTCACCACCTTGCCCATGTCTTCGGCCACACGGCAGCTGGCCAGGAGGGTCTCGCTGTCGTGGAAGGCGTAGCAGATCAGCTGGTCACAGCGGGTGATGATCTCGTGGTTGCAGAGGCTGCTGGCCATCGGCAGGGGCAGTTCGTCGTGCTCGGGCTTCTCCACCAGGTGCAGCACCTGCTCCAGCTGCTCCCGGGATTCGCCTGGCTGGCGATCCAGGCTCTGGGGCAGCAGCACGGTGAGCCGGGCCGGATCAATCTCCAGCACGCTGCGGATCACGGCCGCATTCACCCCCTGGGAGCCGGAGGTGATCAGGTTGTGCCCCTCCTGGGCCAGGGAGCGGGCCACCAACTCCACCAGATGGATCGAAACCACAGGCACGTGGCGACTGCCCAGGATGGCAATCCGGCGTTTGCCCCGGTCCTGGAGCATGGCCAGTTCCTGGGCAAGGGTGTCGATCCGGCCCAATGCCGGAAGATCAAGGGACCGGGTCACCTGTAGCCCTCTGCCTGCACCCCGAAAATAGCAGCGTTATTTAGCCAGCGCGGGCAACTGCAACCTCGTAAACAGCCGCTCAAAATCGCAGTGCTCTGCCACCAACCGAAAGGCAAAGCTGGCCTTGACCGCCTCGTGCAGACGCACGTGACCAAAGGCCTGCTCAATCACTTCCACGGTGGTGAGGGTGTCGTGTTCCACCTTGAGCAGGGGCACCTCCAGTTCCTCGGCCCGGTTGATCAGCTGGGGCAGGGGCTCTGCGGCCCCTGTGAGGATCAGACATTGGGTTGACGCCTCCAGGGCAGCCAGCTGGATATCGGTGCGGTCCGCACCGGTCACCACCGCCATGTTGCGGCGGCGACGGAAAAATTCCATCGCCGAGTTGACATTCATGGCTCCGATTGAGAGGGTTTCAACCAGCAGGTCGAGCCGCTCGGGGCAACAGAGCACCTTGGCCCCGAGCCGCAGAACCAGCTCCTCCACCGTGACACTGCGCAGCAGGGGGCTCTGGGGCATCACCCCCAGCACCGGCAGTCCCAACCGCTCCAGGGCAGGCACCATGTCGGCGCGCAGGGGCCCAACCAGCTGGGGTTGAACGGCATTGAGCACCACCCCGGCCAGACGGTCACCCAGCCGGGCCCGAGCCGCCAGCAGGGGATCAACGCTGCTGCTGTCTACCCAGGGGTGCACCAGCAGCACCTGGGCCCCCATCCCCTCAGCCAGCTGGGGCAGGCTGAGGCCGTAGAGCAAGCCCTCATCCATGCTGCCGCCAGCTTCCAGCAGGGTGAGGCCATCGCTAAAAGCTGCCAGCTGCAAACTCTGTTCGCTGAAGCCGGCCCCCGGATCCAGGTTGCCCTGCAACAAACGCTGCTGGGCCTGCTGGGGATCGGCAACCTGGAGAGATGGGATCAGCTGGCTGTCAGGCAGCCCCAGGGTGGCCCCCACAAAGCGCACATCCGCATCGAGCAGTGGGGTGCCTACCGGCATCTCGGCGGGGGAATCCAGGCTGGTGGCCAGGGGCTTGCCGAAGCGAACCTCTACCCCTTGGCGGAGCAGCTGGCGGGCCAGCCCGAGCACCACGGCGGATTTGCCGCTAAAGGGTTCACAGGAACCAACCAGCAAGGTGGGGGCCATCGGTCAACCTCGCTGGGGCTCAGCTGGTGGGAATTTAGGCGGTTGTTTCCATACCGACCTGCTCCATGCTGGCGCGTCAGGGGTCGTTAGCGCCAGGCTCATGTCGAGTTGCCAGGATCAATGCACCGTTGCCGTCACAGGGGCAAGTGGCAGCTTCGGCAGGGCCCTGCTGCGTCGCTGGCCCCGCCAGGATGTCCACCTGGTGGGGCTCACCAGCAGCCCAGAGCCACTGGATCTGCGCGATGAAGCCGGAGGGCCGATCCCCCATGAGCAGGTGGTCTGGCAGATCGGCGAGGAGTGGGCCCTGCGGCCGGTGCTGGAACGGGTGGATGTACTCGTGCTCAACCATGGCATCAACCAACCCCAGGCCCGCAGCCGCGCAGCCACCGGCCAGGCCCTGGAGGTGAATGCCCTCAGCAGCTGGCGGCTGCTGGAACTGTTTGCCGAGGTCGTGCAGCAACGCGCCGGCGCCCGCCGCCGGGCAGAGGTTTGGGTCAACACCTCCGAAGCGGAGATCCAGCCGGCCCTCAGCCCGCTCTACGAGCTCAGTAAACGGCTACTGGGAAACCTGGTGAGCCTGCGGGCCCTAGACCTCGGCGGCAGTCAGGGGCCGCTGCGCATCCGCCGGTTGGTGCTGGGGCCCTTCCGCTCGGCCCTCAACCCGATTGGCTTGATGGGGGCCGATTTCGTGGCCGGCCAGGTACTGGCCCAGGCCCGGCTGGGCTGCAACCTGATCATCGTCAGCCCCAACCCGCTCACCTACGTGCTGATGCCACTCAGCACCCTGAGCCGCTGGCTCTACTGCAGGCTGCTGACGAGAGCTAAGGGCTGAACTGGCCTAGAAATCCCGGTCGGTGAGAATCTCGCAACCGTCGCTGCCAACGGCGATGGTGTGCTCCCACTGGGCCGACCAACTGCCATCGGCCGTCACCACGGTCCAGCGGTCCTTAAGGGTGCGGCAGGCCTTGCTGCCGGCATTGAGGATCGGCTCCACCGCCAGGGTCATGCCCGAACGCAGCTTCATGTTGGGAAGATCCCGGGTGCGGAAATTGAACACCGATGGCTCTTCGTGCAGGTTGCGGCCAACCCCATGGCCGGTGTAGTCCTCGACGACGGCGAAGCCGTGGGCTTCGACGTGGTCTTGAACGGCGCCGGCGATATCCAGCAGGGTGTTGCCCGCCTTGATTTGGGCCAAGCCCCGCATCAGGGATTCCTGGGCCACGCGGCAGAGGGTCTGGGCTTCCTCACTGGCACCTTGGCCGACGCAGAGGCTCACACAGCTGTCCCCGTGGTAGCCGTCGAAGTAGGCCCCCGTATCGATCTTGAGCAGGTCGCCGGCCTGGATCACCCGCTTGCTGCTGGGGATGCCGTGCACCACCTCGTTATTGATCGAGGCGCAGATGCTGGCAGGGAAGCCGTGGTAGCCCTTAAAGCTGGGAGTGGCTCCCATTTCGCGGATGCGCTTTTCGGCATGGCTGTCGAGATCGCCGGTGGTCATGCCAGGGGCCGCCAGCTCCAATAGCTCACGCAGCACCGTGGCCACGATCCGGCTGGCCTGGCGCATCGTGGCGATCTCCCGGGCGCTCTTGATCTCCACGCCCCGTCTGCCCTTCTGGATGCGAGGGCCTGTCTCCAGGACTGGGGTTTTGGTGGTAGCCAGCAGATCGGCAAACAGATTCATGCTGGGAGCTCGAGCCGCGATGGACACATCTGGAGATCAAGCTACCAATGGCGGGGAGGCGCTGCGGGCTCCCCGCCGGCCGGTACACTGAGGGATTGGCCAGGCCTAAGCGGAGTTGAGATGGCAACGGAGACGACCGACAACCAGACCGAGAACCAGCCGGAAAATCCAGCTGAGATTCCTGAAACCGGTCCAGTGGCGGTGAAAACCAAGGTCACCACTGGCAAACTCAGCGCCCAGGAGCTGATTCGAGCCTTCGAGGCCGAACAACTCAAGAGCGAGTTGCCCGAGATTTATGTGGGCGACACCGTGAAGGTGGGCGTGCGGATCCGTGAGGGCAACAAGGAGCGCGTCCAGCCCTACGAGGGTGTGGTTATTGCCAAGCGCCACGGCGGTCTCAACGAGACCATCACCGTGCGGCGCATCTTTCAGGGCATCGGCGTGGAGCGGGTCTTCATGCTGCACAGTCCCCAGGTGGCCTCCGTGAAAGTGGAGCGCCGCGGTAAGGTGCGTCGGGCGAAGCTCTTCTATCTGCGTGATCGGGTGGGTAAAGCCACACGGGTCAAGCAACGCTTCGATCGCTGAGGCTGCGGCGGGTCTGCCCATATGTCTGGAGAGTTTCTCCCCAGACGTATTGGTTCCCACCCATTGGCCTCATGTTTACGGGGCATCGGCATTGCGCCGTTAGTTCAGTTGGTAGAACGCAGGTCTCCAAAACCTGATGTCGGGGGTTCAAGTCCTCCACGGCGCGTTCGATGCTCCAATCTGCAGTTTCCTGGTTTCGAGCATGGAGTTGGATTTACAACCCGGAGATGTGGTGAAGGTGCTCGAGTCAGCGGCTCTGGGCTGGGTACGAGCCCGCGTGATCCGGGTCAAGTCCGGTGGTCGAGTGGTGGTTCAAAGCGACCAGGGGCGTGAATTCACCGCCCGTGGCAACCAGGTGCGTCTGATCGAGCCCGCCGGATTCAGGCCCTGAGGGGCCGTTGACGGCGGGCAGGGTGGCGATGGATACTTCTTAAGTCAGTGAGTCGGCGCAATCGGGCCTGCCCCGAATCGGACTCCTGACTGGGATTCAGGCTGGAAAACCAGACTGAGTATTCAAATTAGACCAGATTTGGGACTGTAGTTCAACCGGTTAGAGCACCGCCCTGTCACGGCGGAAGTTGCGGGTTCGAATCCCGTCAGTCCCGTTTATTAAATCCGAGCCAGTTTATTGAATCGGAGCCCGTTCACTGAATCGGAGAACGTCTGCGTGAAGTTTGCCAGTGCAGCTGGATCTGCGGTGCGGGTACGCCTGGCCCCCAGCCCCACGGGAACCCTGCACATCGGCACGGCCCGCACTGCAATGTTCAACTGGCTGTTCGCCCGCCGCCAGGGCGGCCAGTTTCTACTGCGCATCGAAGACACCGACAGCGCCCGCAGCAAGCCCGAATACACCGCCAACATCCTCGAAGGGCTGCAGTGGCTCGGGCTGGACTGGGATGGCGAGCCCGTCATCCAGAGCGAGCGGATCGGCGAGCACCGGGCCGCGATCCAGCAGCTACTGGATAGCGGCCACGCCTACCGCTGCTTCGCCAGCGAAGCGGAACTCACCGCCATGCGGGAGCAGCAGGCCGCCCACAAGCAGGCCCCCCGCTACGACAATCGCCACCGCGACCTGAGCGCCGAGCAGCAACAGGCCTACATCGCCGAGGGGCGCCAGGCCACGATCCGCTTCCGCATCGCCGACGCCGCCAGCATCACCTGGAGCGACCTGGTGCGCGGGGAGATGACCTGGAAGGGCAGCGACCTGGGCGGGGACATGGTGATCGCCCGCCGGGCCCCGGCCGATCAGATCGGCGACCCGCTCTACAACCTGGTGGTGGTGGTGGACGACATCGCCATGGCCATCAGCCACGTGATCCGCGGCGAAGACCACATCGCCAACACCGCCAAGCAGCTGCTGCTCTACCAGGCCCTCGCCGCCGAGCCGCCGGTATTTGCCCACACACCCCTGATCCTTAACCAGGAGGGCAAAAAGCTCTCCAAGCGCGATGGCGTCACTTCGGTGAGCGAATTTCGGGCCATGGGCTACACCGCCGAAGCCCTGGCCAACTACATGACCCTGCTGGGCTGGTCGCCGCCGGAGGGCATGGGGGAACGCTTCAGCCTGGCCGAGGCGGCAGCGGTGTTTGACTTCGAGCGGGTCAACCGGGCCGGGGCCCGCTTCGACTGGGAGAAACTCAACTGGCTCAACGGCCAGGTGCTGCACGGCCTCGGCCCCGAGAGCCTGCGCCAGCAACTGCTGCCCCTGTGGGCCGAGCACGGCTGGGGCACCGAACCAGGCAGCGCCTGCGCTGATCCCGCCTGGCAGTTTGACCTCTGCAGCCTGATCGGCCCCTCCCTCACCCTGCTGGCCGATGGGGTGGAGCAGGCCCGCCCCTTTTTCACCACCCCCGAGCTCGAGCAAGCCGCCACAACCCAACTGGCCACCGACGGAGCCAGAGCTGCCCTGGCGGCCCTGCTGGAGAGCCTGCTGAAACGCCTGCCGGAGGCCCCCCTGGAGGCCGACCAGGCCCAGGCCCTGCTCCTGGAGGCGGCGACGGCGGCTGGAGTTAAAAAAGGGGTGATCATGAAGACCCTGCGGGCCGCCCTGCTGGGCAGCCTCCAGGGCCCAGACCTACTGGCCACCTGGCTGTTGCTGCACCGCAGTGGCGCCGACCGGGCCCGGATCAGCCGCTGCCTCTAGGCCCAGGCGGCGGGCCAGGGGGCCGGCGCTGAGGCCCTGCAGGCCCACGGTGAGCAGGATCGTCAGAAACACAAGCCCCTGGAGCCGGCCGGCCCCCACAACCCCCGCCTGCTCGAGGCGGATGGCAAACAGGCTCGCCACGGCGGCGGTGACGATGCCCCTGGGCGCCAACCAGGCCAGCAGGGCCCGCTGGGGCAGGCTGAAATCCAGGCCCCAGGTGGCCAGGCCGACCGCCACGGGGCGCACCACAAGCATCAACACCAGCACGCAGGCCACCCCACCCCAGCCCAGGGGGCTGAGTTCGGCCCAGCTCACATCGGCAGCCAGCAAGGGGAAGAGCATGGTGATCGCCAGCTGGGCCAACTGACGGATCAGCTCATCGAGCTCGGCCGCATCCGTATCCGGCCTGCGGCCGACCACCACCCCGGCGGCCACCGCCGCGGGCAGGCCCGATTCGGGCAGCCACAACTCGCAGCCGCTGAACATCAGAAAAAGACTGCCCAAGGTGAGCTGGAGCCGCAGGGCGCCGGCCGCCTGGGCGGGGATGCGGCTGAGGGCTTCGGCCAGCAACCAGCCACAGCCAACCCCGATCAGCACCCCACCGCCAAGCCTTTGCAGCAGGCCCAGGGCCAGCTCCCGCCAGCCATGCAGATCGCCGAGGGCCAGCTCAAGCAGCAGCAGGGCCAGCACGGCCCCGATCGGCTCGAGCACCAGCCCCTCCCCCTCCAGCACCTCGCCCAGGGGGGATGCCAGGCGGATCTGGCGCACCAGTGGAGTCACCACGGTGGGGCCGGTGGCCAGCACGATGGCGCTGAACACCGCTGCCAGCGACCAGTTCAATCCCGCCAGCCAGTGGGCCGCCAGCAGGCCGGCCGCAAGGGCGAGCACCAGCCGCACCAGCACGATGCGCAGCACGGCTTGGCGGGTGCCGTCATCGGGCAGGCGCAGGTTGATGCCGCCATCGAACAGCACCAGGCTCACCAGCAGGCCCACCACCGTGCCCAGCCCTGCCCCGAGGTCGAGGGGTTCTACCAGGCCAAAGCCCGAGCGCCCGATCACCAGGCCGGCACTGAGCAGCAACACCACCCCCGGCAGACCGGTGAGCCAGGCAAGCCCCTGGGCCACCGCACCGGCAAACACGGTGACGCCCCAGAGCAGCCCCAGCCGCTCAGGTGTCATTCATCAAGGGCATTGAACTTGGGCTCCACATGAATTCCAATCACTGCCGCAGGCCTTACCACCAGATATTCACCCTCCAGATCCGCCAGCGGCACATTTACGAAGGTATCGGGAGCAGAAGCGGTCAGCACACTCCCGTACCACTGCTGAAAGGCCTCCAGGGTGTGGAAATGGACGGTTTCGCTCTGCCCCCCACTCAGGTGCAGATGAACGGCATAGCGGCGGGGGAGGGCAGACATGGAGTCTTGGCGGGCAGCGGATTAGCGGGCAGCGTCTTGGCGGGCAGCAGTCCGGCGTTGTCCTCAGGATGGCCCAGGCTCCCTGGGTTGTGCCAGGTGAGTGGCTGCAGCGCAACATCGCTGGCCACATAAAGGGGATGGCGGGGCTGGCCGGCGGCGGTGAGGCCCAGGGCCCAGAGATCACGCCCCTGCAACAAGGCCAGCGCCGCCCGATCCCGCCCCCGCCAGGCCCCCTGGTTGCCCCAGCCCAGCCACACCAGCGCCTGGGGATTGGCTGCCAGCCGTTGCTGCATCCAGCCATCGGTCTCCGCTCCCACCGGATCAGCAGCGCGGCGCAGCACGGCCGGAGATGGGCTGATGCGGGCAAACAGGTTGAGCACCTCGAGGCTGCCGAAGCCCCAGTGGCGGCCAAACCCCACCAGCCGCCGCAGGGTGGGGTCGTCGCGCTGGCCATCGGCCCGCGACGGATTGAGGCCGATGAACAACAGCCGCGGCGCCGCCGGCTGCCACAGCCGCTCCAGCCACCAGCGGTAGTGGCCGCAGGGGCTGAAGGCGGCGGTACCGCTGGCGATGGCCACCTGCACCATCGCATTAGCATGAAACTATGCCCAGCCTGGCTGCCATTCGCGCACAGCGCCACAGCGCCCGCCTAAGGGCGTTGCGCGCACGCGCCGCAGAGGTCGCCGCCAGCCAGCCGGGCGGCGAGGTGTGGCTATTTGGCTCGATGGCGCGGGGCAACTGGGATGGCTGCTCAGACGTTGACCTACTGGCCATCGCCCCTAGCCGGCAGCAGGCTGATGCCCTAGCCGATGCACTGCTAGACGCCCGCCTCGGTGACGACGTGCTGGCCCTCAGCCAGGAGCGCTGGCAGCAGCTGAAGCAGGGCGACGATCCTTACTGGCGGGCCATCGGCCGCGACGCCCTGCGCCTGGATCAGCCGTGACTCCCAGGGTTGAAGCCTGGATCCGCCAGGCGAACAACGATCTGGAAGCGGCGGGCCTTACGGCCGGCCAGGGGTTCCATGCCCAGGCCTGCTACCTGGCGGGTCAGGCCGCCGAAAAAGCCCTCAAGGCCTTGCTGCTCGCGGCCGGGATCACTCCGCCATACAGCCACTCCCTCGAGAAACTGGTGGAGCTGCTGCAACAGCAGGGCCTGGATCTCCCAGCCCTGGCTGAGCTGCATCTCAAGGCGCTTACGCGCATGAATAGCGCCAGCCGCTACCCCCAAGGCGATGAGGCGCCGGCTGATCTCTTCGATGCCAACGACAGCTCCACTGCCCTGGGCACCGCGGAGGCCGTGGTGCGGATCGCCATGGCCCAACTGCAAGCCTGAGCTCTGGCAGGCTGACCCGACCCATCACCCCTTGCAGCAACGTGGCCCCTGGCACCAAGCCCCTGCTGCTGCTGATCGATGGCCACTCCCTGGCCTTTCGCAGTTTCTACGCCTTTGCCA
>NZ_JAGQCQ010000031.1:0-18534 GCF_024346275.1 Cyanobium sp. BA20m-p-22 | reverse complement strand
CTTCTCGATGATCAACGAGCGCACCGGCACCGATCCGCTTGAACTTTTCGAAACGGCGGTGCGCAATGCCACCCCGTTGGTGGAAGTTCGGGCAAGGCGGGTCGGCGGCGCCACTTACCAGGTGCCGATGGAGGTGCGGCAAGAGCGGGGAACGGCCATGGCCCTGCGCTGGCTAGTGAACTTCTCAAGGGCCCGCAACGGCCGCAGCATGGCCCAGAAGTTGGCCGGTGAGCTCATGGATGCGGCCAACGAAGCCGGCAGCGCCGTGCGCAAGCGGGAGGAAACTCACAAAATGGCCGAGGCCAACAAGGCTTTCGCCCATTACCGCTACTAAATCCCTTCTCTATCGCTCCTACAGACCCACTCTGTAGAATAGAGCCTTCGTTTTTTTGACCTCTCGGAGACCTCCCTCGTGGCCCGCGCCTTTCCACTGGACCGCGTCAGAAATATCGGCATCGCCGCCCACATTGACGCGGGAAAAACCACCACTACCGAACGGATTCTTTTCTACTCCGGGGTGGTGCACAAGATGGGTGAGGTACACGACGGTGCCGCCGTCACCGACTGGATGGAACAGGAACGGGAGCGCGGCATCACGATTACGGCTGCCGCCATCTCGACCAGCTGGAAAGACAACCGGATCAATATCATTGATACCCCCGGGCACGTTGACTTCACGATTGAAGTTGAGCGTTCGATGCGGGTGCTGGATGGCGTGGTGGCAGTTTTCTGCGCCGTGGGTGGCGTTCAGCCCCAGTCGGAAACCGTCTGGCGCCAGGCCGATCGGTATAACGTGCCCAGGATCGTGTTCGTCAACAAGATGGACCGAACTGGGGCCAACTTTCTAAAGGTCTACGAGCAGATTAAGGACAGGCTCAAGGCCAATGCTGCCCCCATCCAGCTGCCGATCGGCGCCGAGGGCGACCTGAAGGGAATTATCGACCTGGTGCGCAACAAAGCAATTATCTTCACTAATGACCTGGGGACAGACATCCGCGAGGAAGAAGTTCCAGCAGACATGAAGGATGAGGTTGATAAATGGCGCCTCAAGCTGATGGAATCAGTAGCCGAATCCGAAGAAGATTTGATTGATATATTCCTCGAGAATGGGGAGCTCACCGAGGAACAGCTCGTCAAGGGAATCCGCAGCGCCACCATTCACCACGGCATGGTGCCAATGGTCTGCGGCTCGGCCTTCAAAAACAAGGGTGTCCAATTGGTGCTCGACGCCGTTGTCGACTACCTGCCTGCTCCGGTGGACGTGCCACCGATCACAGGCCTGCTACCAGATGGCACGGAATCAAATCGCCCCTGCGACGACAGCGCTCCCTTCAGCGCCCTGGCGTTCAAGGTAATGGCTGACCCCTACGGCAAGCTCACCTTCGTGCGCATGTACTCCGGGGTTCTTAACAAGGGCAGCTACGTGCTCAACTCCACTAAAGATAAAAAAGAGCGCATCTCCCGCCTGATCCTGCTCAAGGCAGATGATCGCGAGGAAGTAGACGAGCTCCGGGCCGGCGACCTTGGAGCGGTGCTCGGACTGAAGGACACCACCACTGGGGACACGCTTTGCGTTGAAGCCGATCCGATCATTCTCGAATCGCTCTTCATTCCCGAACCCGTGATCTCCGTGGCCGTTGAGCCGAAGACCAAGGGGGATATGGAAAAACTCTCCAAGGCCCTGCAATCTCTTTCAGAAGAAGATCCCACCTTCAGGGTCTCCACCGATCCGGAAACCAGCCAAACGGTTATTGCCGGCATGGGCGAACTACACCTGGAGATTCTGGTCGACAGAATGCTCAGGGAGTTCAAGGTTGAGGCAAATATCGGTGCTCCCCAGGTCTCCTACCGGGAAACCATTCGCTCGAGCTCGAAAGGCGAGGGCAAGTTTGCCCGTCAAACCGGTGGCAAGGGTCAGTACGGCCATGTCGTGATCGAAATGACTCCTGGGGAGCCGGGCTCTGGGTTCGAATTCGTCAACAAGATTGTTGGCGGCATCGTTCCCAAGGAATACATCGGACCTGCCGAAGCAGGCATGAAGGAGACCTGCCAGTCTGGCGTGATTGCGGGTTTCCCCATGATCGACGTCAGGGCTACCATGATCGATGGCTCTTACCATGACGTCGATTCATCGGAGATGGCGTTTAAAATCGCCGGATCCATGGCCTTCAAAGACGCCGTCAAGAAGTGCAACCCAGTGCTGCTTGAGCCGATGATGAAGGTGGAAGTCGAGATCCCCGAGGATTACCTTGGGTCGGTCATCGGCGACCTTTCTTCCCGGCGCGGCCAGGTAGAAGGGCAGTCCATCGACAACGGACAGTCCAAAGTCCAGACGAAAGTGCCCCTGGCCGAAATGTTCGGCTATGCCACCCAGCTCCGATCCATGACCCAGGGTCGGGGTATCTTCTCGATGGAGTTCAGCCATTACGAGGAAGTTCCTCGCAATGTGGCCGAAGCCATCATCTCCAAGAATCAGGGCAATTCCTGATCTTCCCCCACCCTAAACCCCCCGATTCTTTCTACTCATGGCACGCGAGAAGTTCGAAAGGAACAAACCCCACGTCAACATTGGCACCATTGGCCACGTTGACCACGGTAAAACCACTCTGACGGCTGCCATCACCAACGTGTTGGCATCCCAGGGCATGGCAAAGGCCCAGGCCTACGATGAAATTGATGGTGCCCCTGAAGAGAAAGAGCGGGGTATCACCATCAACACGGCCCACGTCGAGTACGAAACCGTAAAGCGTCACTACGCCCACGTTGACTGCCCGGGCCACGCGGATTATGTCAAGAACATGATCACCGGTGCTGCCCAAATGGATGGCGCCATCCTGGTGGTGGCTGCCACCGACGGCCCCATGGCCCAAACCAAAGAGCACATCCTTCTCGCCAAGCAAGTTGGTGTGCCAGCCCTGGTGGTATTCCTCAATAAAAAGGACATGGTCGACGACGAGGAGATCCTCGAGCTGGTTGAGCTGGAAATGCGTGAATTGCTCAGCAATTACGACTTCCCCGGCGATGACATCCCCGTGGTGGCAGGTTCTGCTCTCAAAGCGCTGGAGTACATCCAGGCTGGCAACAAAGCAGTCCGTGGTGCTGACGAGTGGGTCGACAAGATCCTCGATCTGATGGATGCCGTGGATGAGTCGATCCCCGAGCCAGAACGGGAAATCGACAAGCCCTTCCTGATGGCAGTTGAAGACGTGTTCTCGATCACCGGTCGTGGCACCGTGGCCACCGGCCGGATCGAGCGCGGCAAGGTCAAGGTGGGTGAGACGGTGCAAATCGTCGGCATCAAAGACACCCGCGAAACCACCGTCACCGGTGTGGAAATGTTCCGCAAGCTGCTTGACGAAGGCATGGCTGGCGACAACGTGGGCCTGCTGCTGCGCGGCGTGCAGAAAGAAGACATCGAGCGTGGCATGGTGCTTGTCAAGCCCAACTCGATCAAGCCCCACACCAAGTTTGAGGGCGAGGTTTATGTGTTGAAGAAGGAAGAAGGTGGTCGCCACACCCCTTTCTTCGCTGGTTATCGCCCCCAGTTTTACATTCGTACCACCGACGTGACCGGCCAGATCACTGCCTTCACCTCGGACGACGGCGCCAATGTGGAAATGGTGATGCCGGGAGACCGGATCAAGATGACCGGGGAACTGATCTGCCCGGTGGCCATCGAGCAGGGCATGCGCTTCGCCATTCGCGAAGGCGGCCGCACCATCGGTGCTGGCGTGGTGTCCAAGATCCTGGCCTGACCCTGAGCTAAGTTGACTGGGGTGGGCCCACGGGACCCACCCCTTTTCAGCGCACCTCGACAACCCATCCATTGCTGCCACCAGGGCCTGCGGCTCTGGGGCTAACCGAACGCCCGATTAAACATGTCCACAGCCATCGCCCAGCAGAAGATTCGGATCCGCCTGAAGGCCTTTGATCGCCGCATGCTGGATCTCTCCTGCGAAAAAATCATCGAAACCGCCGATCACACCGCCGCCACGGCAATCGGCCCCATCCCCCTGCCCACCAAGCGCAAGATTTATTGCGTGCTGCGCTCTCCTCACGTGGACAAGGATTCGAGGGAGCACTTCGAAACCCGTACCCACCGCCGCATCATCGATATCTACAGCCCCTCCGCCAAAACAATCGACGCCCTGATGAAGCTGGATCTGCCCAGCGGAGTTGACATCGAAGTCAAGCTCTGAGACGCACGCCCCGGCGCCCGGCAGATTTTTATAGGATGGTTTGACACTCCTGATCAAGCCATGGGCGAACTGGCCGTGCGGGAGCTGCCGCTGTTTCCACTGCCCGATGTGGTGCTCTTCCCCCAGGAAGTGCTGCCGCTCCACATCTTCGAGCCCCGCTACAGGATGCTGCTGCGCACGGCCATGGCAGGCGACCAACGCTTCGGTGTGGTGCGCTGGGATCCCCAGACCCAGGCCATGGCAGCGGTGGGCTGCTGCGCCGAAATCCTGCACTGCCAAACCCAGGACGACGATCGCAGCAACGTTGTCACCATGGGCCAGCAGCGCTTCAGGGTTCTCGAGATTGTGCGGGAGGCCCCCTTCCGGATAGGCCTGGTCAGCTGGATCGAAGATGAGCCCGCAGCCAGCCACGCCGAACTGGAGACCCTCAGCGGTGAAGTGACCCAGGCCCTGCGCGATGTGGTGGAGCTCACCGGCAAGCTGATCGGCAAGCCCACCACCTTGCCTAGCGATCTGCCCGACCTGCCCAGGGAGCTGTCCTTCTGGATCGGAGCCCACTTGGGCGGCCCGGTTGCCGACCACCAACAAGCCCTGCTGGAGATCACCGACACCAGCGAGCGGCTGCGCCAGGAATACGAGCTGCTCGACCAGACCCGCCGGCAACTGGCTGCCCGCACCGTGCTCAAGGACACCTTCCAACCCCAATAACCCTCCAGCACCGGCTCCCGGTTTGATGCTCCCTCCCAGCTGGCCCCTGGCCACAATCCTTGGCGCCGGAATCCTGGCCCTGGCGGCCGGCCTCTGGCTGAGGCAGCGGCGCCGCTACGAATCGGCAGCCAGCGTTGCCGCGGCCTACGACCGCTGGACCACCGACCGGCTGCTGGAGCGCCTCTGGGGCGACCACATCCACCTGGGCTACTACCAAAAATCAGCTCCAGGCCACCACCAGCGCCAGGATTTCCGAGCCGCCAAAGCGGCCTTCGTGCATGAGCTGGTGCGCTGGAGCGCTCTAGACCAGCTTCCGCCCGGATCAACGCTGCTGGATGTGGGCTGCGGCATCGGCGGCAGCGCCCGAATCCTGGCCCGCGACTACGGCTTCAAGGTGGTGGGGATCAGCATCAGCCCTGCCCAGATCGAACGGGCCCGCTCCCTGACCCCAGCGGGGCTGAGCTGCCGCTTTGCCGTGATGGATGCCCTGGCGCTGGAGTTGCCTGACGCCAGTTTTGACGCTGTCTGGAGTGTGGAGGCCTGCCCCCACATGCCCGACAAGCAGCGCTATGCCGACGAGCTCCTGCGGGTGCTCAAACCGGGGGGCCTGCTGGCCGTGGCTGACTGGAACCGGCGCGATGGCCCCATGGGCAGGGTGGAGCGCTGGGTGATGCGCCAGCTGCTGGAGCAGTGGGCCCATCCTGAATTCGCCACCATTGGCGGCCTGCAGCAGCACCTCCAGCAGAGCCCCCATGCCGCCGCCATGGCGATCGAAACCGGCGACTGGAGCCAGGCCACCCTGCCATCCTGGATCGATTCGATTGCTGAGGGGGTGCGCCGGCCCGGGGCGATTCTGGGCCTGGGGCCCAAGGCGGTGCTGCAGGGCCTGCGCGAAACACCCACCATCCTGTTGATGCACTGGGCCTTTGCCACAGGGCTGATGCAGTTTGGGGTGTTCCGCAGCAGCAAGCCCACCTAACTGAGATTGGTGATCGGATAGGCGCCGAACAGGGCCAGATGGGCGCAGAGGGGCCGCAATCCTTCCAGGGCATGCTCGAGCGGAGCGGAGCCCTCAGGCAGCTCCAGATCCACAAAAAAGATGTATTCGCCCATCTCCCGTTTCGAAGGACGCGACTCGATCCGGCTCATGTTGAGGCCCCGCTGGGCGAAACAGGCCAAAGCCTCGAGCAGGGCCCCAGGCTTGTTGGAGTGCATCGAGAAGGCCAGGCTGGCCATTGGGCCGTGGAGGGAGCGGGGTGCCCGACGCAGCAGCAGGAAACGGGTGCAGTTGCCCGGCACGTCATTGATCGGATAGGCCAATTCCAACAGCCCATGCTCCCCGCCGGCCTGCTGGGAGGCGATCGCCGCCCGGAAGCGGCTGCCAGCCACCAGCCGGGCCGCCTCGGCCGTGGAGCTGGTGGGCAGCTGCAGGGCCCGGGGCAGGTGATCGGCAAGCCACTGACTGCACTGGGCCAGGGCCTGGGGATGGGAGAGCACCTCGCTGACCCCCTCGATCGGGCCACTCCCAAGTAGGGCATGGCGAATCGGCAACACCAGGGCCCGGGCCACCGTGAGATCCGGGTGTTCCCAGAGAGAGTCGAGGCAGGAGGTAACCCCGCCCTCAACCGAGTTCTCAACCGGCACGACCGCCGCATCACAACTGCCGTGGGCCAGGGCCTGTACGACGGCCCGGATCCCCGACTGGGGCACCAACTCAGGCCTGGCCACCTCCTCCAGCTCAGCCAGCTGCCGGGCCGCTTGCTCGCCATAGGTACCAACCGGGCCGAGAAAGGCAAAACGCATCGTTTGCAAAAACTGAGGAAAGGCAACCCAACCGGGCCGATAGGATCATGCCGCGCCGGCCCGCAGGCCATGCCCCTGGCCTTTAGCGCCAGTCAAGAACTTCAACTCGCCGTAAGCGACCAACCCGACCGGCTGGCCTCCTACCTAACCCAGACAGACCGGGTGGTCAGGGCTCTGTTCGACCCCAGCCAACTCAAAGCCCTCGAGCCCGGCCACTACCGCTACTCCGTCACCCACCTGCAGGTGTTCAAGCTGGAGATCCATCCGGTGGTCACCCTGCGCACGAGCCTGGCAGCGGGAAAGCTGCTGCTGGAATCCAGCGAATGCGAACTGGAGGGGCTGGGCCTGGTGGATGATTTTCAACTGACCCTGGGCTCCTGGCTCACGGCAGGAGCAGCAGGGCTGGAGGGCCAGGCCACGTTGGCGGTGGCAGTGAGCCAACCCCCCCTGCTCAAACTGATTCCTGCCAAGGTGCTCGAACGCACGGGCCAGTCCCTGCTGGCTGGCATCCTGCTGGGAATCAAGGGGCGGGTGAGAGACCAGCTGATCAAGGACTTCCAGCTCTGGTGCCAGGAGCACAGGGGACAACCCGACTCAGAAAGCTGAGCCGGTGCAGGGGCGTGGGCCCTAAGTCCTGGAGGGCCTGGCGGTGCTGGGCCGTGCCATAGCCCGCATGGCGCTCTAGGCCATAGCCCGGATAGCTCTTGGCCAGCTCGCCGATCAAGCCGTCACGGGCCTGCTTGGCCAGCACGCTGGCCGCCGCGATCGCCAGACAGTGGCTGTCGCCGCGCACCAGGGTGACCTGCTCCCCGCTCCAGCACCGCAGGGGTAACACCCCATCCACCAGCAGCAGCTGGGGAGGCCGGGGCAACTTCTGAACTGCGCGAAGCATGGCCCACTCGGTGGCAACTCGAATGCCATGGCGGTCGATCTCAGCTGCTGAAGCCTGGCCCAGGGCCCAGGCATCGGCCAGGTTGTGGATGGTGGGCACCAGATCTGCGCGCCGCCGCGCAGTGAGCTTTTTGCTGTCGGTGAGGCCCACTGCGGCGAGCGGCGCGAGGCAGGGCTGCCCTAACACCACGGCGCCGGCGAAGACCGGACCAAACAGGCTGCCCCGACCCACCTCATCCACCCCGGCACAGGCGAGGGGATCCCTGCCCTGCCAGGGATCCGTCAACATCAATCAGGTGGGGGCAGATGAGCGACGGCGGCGGCGGCGGGGCTCGCCGGCTTCGTCCAGCTCGGGCTCGGCAACGGCGAGTGTGGCTTTGGCAGCGGCAGGTTTGGACCCATTGCTGGCCGCCGAGCTGCGGGTGCGTCCCCGGCGGGCCGGCAGCTCCACCTCGGGAGGAGCAATACTCACAACGGTGGGCACTGAAACGGTGACCACCGTTTCCGGCTGATGCGCCTCCGGCAGGGGTGTGATCTCAACCATGGCGGGCAAATCCCGCTGGGCGCGAATCTGGACCGGGGCCTCAGCGCCCGGCTCCTCGCCGGACTGTTCTTGGGAGGTCAGCCCAGCACCACCGCGACCACCCCGACCGCGGCGGCGGCGGGTTCCGCTTGCCGCCAGCTGTTGCCGCGCCTCCTCGAGCACCAGCTCGGCATCCAAGCCAGGACGGACCACCCGCACAACGACGTTGTCACCACTGGGGGGCTGGTCAAGCAGCAGGGCCGGGTTCAGACCCATCCAGCCGAACACCAGCTCCTGATCGGCATCCATGGGGACGGCAATGATCTCTTGGTCGAAGCGACGCGGAGCAGGCTCGATGCTGGCGGGGCTGGGCGCCCGGGGAGCCTCCTCTGCGGAGGATTCAAAGGCTTCAGAGCTGGCATTCGCCTCCACCAATTCAGTGCTGCCGCGGCCCCCGCGGCCCCCGCGACGGCGGCGGCCGCCGCTGGCCTCGCCAGCAGTCGCCGGGCTCGCGACTTCAGCCCGAGCCGATGCGGCTGAGCGCACCAGGCCAGCCACGCTGGCCAAGGGCTGGAGTGTGTCCATGCCAGGCAGCACCGCCACATGGCCCAGCCCACCACAGCTAGGGCAGGCGCGACCAAACAATTCATAGATGTTCTGGCCCTGGCGCTTGCGGGTGAGCTCCACCAGACCGAGCTCGGTGAGCTGGGCGATCTGGGGCCGGGCCGAATCATCCCGGGCGGCCTGGGTGAAGTGTTCAAGCAGCTGCAACTGGTCGCGGCGCGACTCCATATCGATGAAATCGATGATCACCACCCCACCGATGTTGCGCAGTTTCAACTGACGGGCGATCTCAACCGATGCCTCACAGTTGGTCCAGAGCACGGTCTCGCGGGCGTTGGCCGAGCGCGTGAAGGAGCCTGAGTTGACATCGATGACGGTGAGCGCCTCGGTGGGCTCGATGATCACGTACCCGCCTGAAGGCAGATCAACTCGCGGCTTGAGGGCATCGCGAATTGCCGCATTTACTTTGAAATGCTCGAGGATTTCGGCCGATTCGCCATGGGCCTCGACTAGGACGTTGGTGTGATCTGAGCCCAGAAAGGCATTGGCCCGGGCCACTGCTTCGGGGGTATCAACCACCACCCGTACCAGATCAGGGCTGTAGAGATCGCGCAGCACCCGGTGGACAAAATCTTCGTCCCGGTTCAGCAGCACCGGAGGGCTGGCAGTCTCGGCGGCGGTCTGGATGCCCTCCCACTGGCGCAGCAGGGCCTCGAGATCATCAATCAGCAGCTCTTCGCTGACGGCCTCAGCCTCGGTGCGGATCAACAGCCCAGCCCCCGGGGGCTTGATCAACACACCAAGAGCCCGGAGGCGATTGCGCTCGTTATCGCCATCAATGCGGCGGGAGATGTTGACACCCTGGCCGTGGGGCTGGAGCACCAGAAAGCGCCCCGGCAGAGCCAAATTGCCTGTGAGACGGGGGCCCTTGGTGCCGGTGGGCTCCTTCATCACCTGCACGAGCACCTTCTGGCGCGGCTCCAGCAACTCGGTGATGCCGGCCGCACCCTTGCGCAACCGCAAGGGGCCCAGATCGGTGACATGGATGAAGCCGTTTTTCTCGCTTTCGCCGATGTTTACAAAGGCGGCATCGATACCGGGCAAGACGTTTTCAATGGTGCCGAGATAGACATCTCCGATTTGGTAGCGGCCCTGGGCTACTACCAGTTCATCTACCCGTTCATCGTTGAGAACCGCGGCGATCCGCAGTTGCTCGGCAATGACGATCTGCTGGGACATGGGGTAAGGAATTTGGCCCATCTGGGCCTACCAAGGGATAGAAAAACCGAAGACAGCTTCAGTTGTAGTGCAAACAAGCTGGACAACAAAAACAGTTGGGCTGTAGCAGTTGGCTGTAGCAGTTGGGCTGTAGCGAAGCCCTTAAATCGAGGGGCGGCGGCAGGGGCCGAACGCCCTAGCAAAATTGTTGCTGAAAATGCTGTTCTGAATCAGCCGCGCATCAACTGCCGCGGAACAGCTTTCAGGAATCGTCTCCTTGAAAGCAGTGGGGCGAATACTGGGGCAAATATGCCCTGGGGCGGTGAAACCAATGAATCTGGCTACCGGCAGCCTTGGTGACCCGAGAAGCGTCGGGTTCAACTAGCTAATCGCCTTGGTTGAAGGTTAGCACGGGCTTGAGGAGCACGGCCCTGCGGCGCAGGGCCGTGACGGTCAACGGCTGACCGAGCAGCTCACCGAGCCAATGCTGCAGCTGCTCAGGCCTCAGGCTCCGGCCAGAGCTATCAACTGCCGCCCGCAGATCGAAAGCCGCCGGGCCATCGGGGAACAACTCTGCGATCACCAAATCCAGCAGAAAAGGCCGGCAATCGCGGCTGCGGGGCCGCCCTTTCTTATCGGTGTCCTGCCAGGCCAGGGTCTGGGCGGCCAGCAGGGCGCTACGGGCCTGCTGCCACTGCTGGGGCGTCAAAGGTGCCCCGGCCTGGGGCTGCAGAACAAAGTCCCAATGCGCCGCCTCCAGCTCCTGGGAGAGGCTCACTCCAAACACCGGCACCTGCCAGGCAGACAGCAACTGGAATTCAGCTGGCAACTGGGGCTGCAGCCGGGCCCGCACCAGCGCCGGATCTACCTGCTCGGTGAACTCCAGGTCGAGCCACTCGCCGAGACCCTCCACCCCCAAGGGCAAGGGCAAGGCAAGCTGCAACCGCGGCAAGGGGTGGAAGCCGCCGCTGAAACTCACCGGCAGGCCGGAACGGCGCAGGGCCCGCTCCAGCATCCGCAGGGTGTCGAGGTGGCTGATCAGCGCCAGGGAGCCGGTTTTGGCAAAGCCGATCCGCAGCCGGTCCACCCGCTCACTGGCGGGGGCCCGCTGGGGCTGGGCCGGCGGGATGGGCGGCGGCGGGATCACCACGTTGTGGCCCAGCTCGGGCCCGCATACGCCGCAGCTGCTGCAGCCGGCGAAGGAGCAATCGGGCACCACCGCCGCCGCCAGGGCCCGTTGCAGATCTTCCGCCAGCCAGCGTTTCTCGAGCCCCGAATCGATGTGGTCCCAGGGCAGGCTCTGGCGGCAGAAGGCCTCCAGAGCCGCCGCCGCCATGGCCTCAGTGGCGCTCCAGGCGCCCAGCTCCAGCTGGCGGTAGCGGCCGCCAAGGCCGGCCGCCTCGATCGCCCCGGTCCAGGCGGCATAGCTGCGCTCGGCCGATTCAAACCAGGCATCCAGGCCGGCGCCGGCGCGCCAGGCGGCCTCGATCACCGGGGCCAGCTGCCTATCGCCGCGGCCGATGAAGTCTTCGATCGCCGAAAGCCGCACGTCGGTGAAGTTGGTCTTGAGGCCGCGCAACTGGCGCAGGGCGCCTCGGAGCAATTCCTGACGCCGCCTGAATTCATCGGTGCTGACGCTGTGCCACTGGAAGGGCGTGTGGGGTTTGGGCGTGAAATTGCTGATCGTGAGATTCAGCTCGAGCCGGCCCAGATCGCCGCACTGCCGCTGCAGGGCCTGGCATGTATCGGCGATCCCGAGCACATCGGCATCGGTTTCCCCCGGCAGCCCGATCATGAAATACAGCTTCAATTTGCGATAGCCGTTCTCCATCGCCGTACGCACGCCGGCCAGCAGCTCGGCGTCAGTGAGCCCCTTATTGACGATGTCGCGCAGGCGCTGGCTGCCGGCCTCCGGCGCAAAGGTGAGGCCGGCCTTGCGGGTGCCGCCCAGGATGTGGGCGATGTTCTCGTCGAAGCGATCCACCCGCTGGCTGGGCAGGGTCAGGGAAACATTTTTGTCAGCAAGACGGTTGCGCAGCTCAACGCCGACGGCGGGCAGGGCCAGGTAGTCGGAGCAGCTCAGGGACAGCAGCGAGAAATCGGCGTAACCGGTGCGGCCCATACCCTCTTCCACAGCTTCGATAACGGCTTCGGGCTCCACGTCGCGGGCGGGTCGGGTGAGCATGCCGGGCTGGCAGAAGCGGCAGCCGCGGGTGCAGCCGCGGCGAATCTCCACCGTGAGCCGGTCGTGCACCGTTTCGATGTGGGGCACCAGGCCCATGGCGTAGTGGGGCATGGGCGTGGCGGTGCGCCGCTGAATCCGGGCCGGGACGCCTGGTTCGAGCGGCTCGATGCTCACCCCATCGGCGCCGGGCCCATAGAGGCTGGGCACATATACCCCTGGCACCTGGGCCAGATCCTTCAGCAGCGCCCGGCGGCTGAGGCCGGCGGCACGGCCCTCGGCCACCACCAGGCCGATCTCCGGCAGCAGCTCCTCGCCATCGCCGAGGGCCACGAAGTCGAAGAAGGCGGCGAAGGGCTCCGGGTTGCTGGTGGCGGTGGGGCCGCCGGCAAAGATCAGCGGTGGCGCATCCGGGTGAGCCAGGGGCAGGTCGCCGCGATCGGCCGCCCGGATCGGGATGCCGGCCAGCTCCAGCATCTCGAGGATGTTGGTGCCGCCCAGTTCGTAGCTGAGCGAGAAGCCCAGGATGTCGAAGGCGGCCAGCGGCCGCCGGCTCTCAACCGCAAACAGGGGCGCGCCGCGCTCGCGCAGGCGGGCGGCCAGATCCGGCGCCGGCAGATAGCTGCGGTCGCACAGCTGGCCGGGAACGGCATTGAGGATCGAATAGAGAATGATGTGGCCGCTGTTACTGGCCCCCACCTCGTAGACCTCGGGGTAGGTGAGCGCCCAGCGCACCCCTACCGCCTGCCAGTCGGCCTCCCAGTCACGCGGCTGCACCCCCAGCTCATTGCCCAGGTAGCGGGCGGGCTTGCTGATGCCCAGATCCACCAGGGCGTCAAAGTCGACGGGCGCATCAGCCGAGGTGGCAACGGTCACAGGTGCCGACGGCAGGCAAGAGCTCAATCGTATGCAGCGTCCGCAACACTGGCAATAACCGTGCAATTTGCAACTTATACTGCAGAAATGCACGGTTATTTGCCCAGGCAAGCCCAGCTGGCGCTCAGCAAGGCCCTGAACCGGGCGCCGGCAGCACTGCTGCTGGGACCCCGGCAGTGCGGCAAATCAACGCTGGCGCGCCAACTATTGGCCGAGCGCGGTGATGCCGTATTGCTCGACTTGCAGGACCGGAGCGATCGAGCCCGCCTGCAGGAACCGGAGCTGTTCTTCGAGGCCCACCGCCGCGACCTGGTGTGCCTCGACGAGATCCAGCTACTGCCAGACTTTTTCAGTCTGCTGCGCGCCGAAATCGACCGAGATCGCCGGCCCGGGCGGTTCCTGCTGCTGGGCTCGGCCTCCGGCCCGCTGCTGCACCAGAGCCAGGAAAGCCTGGCCGGCCGCATCGCCCAGGTGGAGCTCACCCCGTTTCTGCTGAGCGAAGTGGCCCCCGCCATTCGCTGGCAGCAGCTGTGGCTGCGCGGCGGCTTCCCCGAGAGCCTGCTGGCTAACGCAGACGAAGACAGCATCGACTGGCGCGAGGATTTCATCCGCACCTTCCTGGGCCGCGACATCGCCGCCCTGGAGCTAGGGCTGCCGCTGCCATTGATGGAGCGGCTGTGGCGGTTGCTGGCCCACCTCCAGGGGCAAACCCTCAATGCCAGCCGACTAGCGGGCCTGCTGGATCTCAGCAGCGCCCGGTTGCAGAAGCTGCTGGCGGCGCTGGAGCACAGCTTCATGCTGCGGCGTCTACCGCCGCTGGAGGCCAACCTGAGCAAGAGGCTGGTGCGCTCGCCCAAGCTCTACCTGCGCGACAGCGGCCTGCTGCACAACCTGCTCGGCATCGAGAGCTACGACGATCTGCTGGCCCACCCGCAGGCCGGTGAGAGCTGGGAGGGTTTCGTGATCGAGCAGCTGATCGCCGCCCATCCCCGCTGGCGTCCCCATTTCCTGCGCACCGGCCACGGGGCCGAACTCGACCTGGTGCTGGAGCGGGGCCAGCGCCGGCGGGTCTATGAAATCAAGCTCTCCAAGGCACCGAAGCTCTCCCGCGGCTTCCATGAGCTGGTGGAGCAGCTCCAACCGGAGCAGGCCTCACTGATCGCCCCGGTGGAAACGAGCTTCGAGATTCGCCCGGGCATCTGGGTGCAACCGCCCCTGGAGGCTGGCGGCAGCGAACTCAGAGCTGCCGCACCGCGGGGGTGAGCGCCAGCTCACCGGCCTTGGCCGCGAAGGCGCGATCGAAGCTGACCAGGGCCGCGCAGCCCTCACTGCGCAGCAGATGCAGGGCATCGGCGAAATCCAGGCCCCGGCCGTAGGCCTCAAGGACCTGCAACACCTGCTGCTCCTGCTCCAGTTGCAGATGGCGGATCGCGATCAAGCCGCGGAAGGCACGGATGATCGACTCCCGGGGCAGTTGGTAGGCGCCGCGCAGAACCCATTCCAGCTCCAGCACCACGGTGATCGGCACGAAACAGGCCGAGCTGGCGTCGATCAGATCGGCCACGCAGCGTGCCTGCTCCGGGTCGTCGTTGGTGAGCAGGCGCACCAGCAGGTTGGTGTCGAGGGCCACCGGCAGGGTCATGGCGTTCCCTTGGAGGCATAGAGCGCCGGATCCATGCGCTCGAGCGGCACAGGCTCACCCCCATAGTGCGCCGCACCAATCAGCGCATGGGCACTCGACGCTTTGGCAGGCCCCTGGGGCGCCAGATGGAGGCCATCGGACTCCAGGGTCAGAGCCAGGCGATCGCCGGCGCGCAGCCCGAGCAGCTGGCGCAGCCGGGCTGGAATCACCAGCTGACCCTTGGAGGAGAGGGTAAGAAGAGCATCCACGAGAGCGACCACAGGCCTGCTTACCAGCGTAAGCCAAATCCGCCGCATAGGACAATCGCCCCACCACTCACCGGGCCCGGCGGCGGCCCAACCCGCGCACCATGGTTCAGGTCAACGGCAACTACCTCAAGCTCAAGGCTGGCTACCTGTTTCCAGAGATCGCCCGGCGGGTGAAGGCCTTCACTGAGGCCAACCCCGAAGCACAGGTCATCCGCCTGGGCATAGGTGACGTCACCGAGCCGCTGCCAGAGGCCTGCCGCAACGCCATGAAGGCGGCCATCGATGAGATGGGCAACCGCGAGGGCTTCCGCGGCTATGGCCCGGAGCAGGGGTATCTCTGGCTGCGGGAGGCGATTGCGAAACACGATTTACAGGCCCGCGGCTGCTCGATCAGCGCCGAGGAGATCTTCGTCTCCGATGGCAGCAAGTGCGACAGCGCCAACATCCTCGACATCCTGGGGCCGGACAACCGCATCGCCGTGACCGACCCGGTGTATCCGGTGTATGTGGACAGCAACGTGATGGCGGGGCGCACCGGCGACGCCGATGACGGCGGCCAGTACGGCGGCCTCACCTACCTACCCATCAACGCCGAGAACGGTTTCACCGCCGAGATCCCGAGCGAACCGGTGGATCTGATCTACCTCTGCTTCCCCAACAACCCCACCGGCGCTGTAGCCACCAAGGCGCAGCTGCAAGCCTGGGTCGATTACGCCCGCGCCAACGGCGCCCTGATCCTGTTCGATGCCGCCTACGAGGCCTTCATCCAGGACCCTGATCTGCCCCACTCCATCTATGAAATCGAGGGGGCCCGCGAGTGCGCGATCGAGTTCCGCTCCTTCTCAAAGAACGCCGGCTTCACCGGCACCCGCTGCGCCCTCACCGTGGTGCCCCGGGGGCTGATGGGCACCGCCGCCAATGGCGAGCGCGTGGAGCTCTGGGGCCTGTGGAACCGGCGCCAGTGCACCAAGTTCAACGGGGTGAGCTACATCGTGCAGCGGGGCGCCGAAGCGGTGTATTCCGCCGAGGGCCAGGCCCAGGTGCAGGCTCTGGTTGCCTTCTACATGGAGAACGCCGCGATCATCCGCCGCGAGCTCACCGCCGCCGGCCTGGCGGTATACGGCGGTGAGCAGGCCCCCTACGTGTGGATCAAAACGCCCGCCGGCGTGGATTCCTGGGGCTTCTTCGATCTGCTGCTGGGCCAGGCCCACGTGGTGGGCACCCCCGGCAGCGGCTTCGGCGCCGCCGGCGAGGGCTACTTCCGCCTCTCGGCCTTCAACAGCCGGGAAAACGTGATGGAGGCAATGGGGCGGATTCAGGGGGCACTGAAGGGCTGAGGCTCCGGGCAGCCTGAAATGCGGAGCTGTGGCGTTGCCCCGATTGGGTGAACCAGACCTCAGCTCGCCTGTTCGTTTTGTGGAGGGCCCGCCAGCTCGGTGGCTATGTAGGCGAGGAATCGCCGGTGGAGGGGGCTTGGCTCGAGGAGGAAAAGAGCTCCTGCTCGAAGCGCGCGATTCTGGCGTTGCTCTCCTGCAGCAACTTCAAGCGCTTTTCGCTTTCGAGCGATTCGATCCTGAGCTGCTTCGTTCGCTGCTCGATGTCGTAGACGGGACGCCAATTGAACGTCGCCAGCAAGCGCCGCCAGGGCGGCAAGGTGGAGACATACTCCGATCTGGTCTGCGGTTTTGAGGCGGCCGAAGTGGAAGAGGTTGTCATCGCCGTAGCTCGAAGTGAACGAGATGAGTAGGAGCAGCGCGCCGGCCAGAAGCGTTGACCAGCCTTGACGATCCAGCAGCCGGGGCCGCGGCCCCAATCCAGGCAGCGCTGAGAGACTTTCGAGTTGTATCAGCGTAACGAGAGCGCCCAAGCCCGACCAGCCAACGGTACGCCTGTACTACTATCGAGGCCTCCGTGTTTCTACGGTTTCCGCCATTGATCGCAGAGCCCCACACCTGGGCTTCGCAGCCTTCTTCACTGTGCTGCTCGCGACAGCGACACGAATGGTTATGGCCGACCTGCGCAGCAGCCATAAGCCGCTCTCCCCAGGCTCAGCCCTTGCCTACCATGGGGATCTGGATACGTGCCGGGGCCCCCGGCATTCACGGGAAGCCGATCGCAGTTTGCCTTTTCCTTAAGTTGACGGTCATGGTCAAGTCTCACCACATTTGCGCCGCCAGCAGACACCCCTTCGTCGCCACCCAGAGCCCCAGCCGCGAAAGCGGCGGGGCAGCCGTGATGGAGAAGGCCCCGGAGCGGGTGCGCAAGCCTTCACCCCGCTACAAGGTGCTGCTCCACAACGATCCGGTCAACTCGATGGAATTCGTGGTGACCACCCTGCGCCAGGTGGTGCCCTCACTCAGTGAGCAGGACGCCATTGCGGTGATGCTGGAAGCCCACAACACCGGCGTAGGCCTGGTGATCGTCTGTGATCTGGAGCCCGCCGAGTTTTACTGCGAAACCCTGAAGGCCAAAGGCCTCAGCAGCAGCCTCGAGCCGGAAAGCTGATGGAACCGACTGCTGGGGCAGCCAAGACGGCAGCCAAAGCGGCAGCCAACCCAGAAGTGAGGCCCCACTGGTGGGGAACTTTGTTGTATGTGCCCCTGCTCTACCTGGCCGGCTGGCTGGTGGCCCGGCCCCTAGCCCTGGTTACCCCCAGCTGGCGCCCAGACCAGGTGGATCTGGCGGGCCTGGTGGTGGCCCTGATCCTGCTGCTGATCAGCCTGCCCCTGAGGCTGAAACGGGTTTGGCAGGAGCCCCATCCCTGGCAGCGCCTGGGATTGGCTGTGCCGGGCGCCCTGGCCCTGCGCAGCGGGGTGCGGGGCCTGCTCAAGGCCTTGCTGTTGCTGGCGCTGGTGAGCGCAGGCTTGATGCTGGCGGGGCAAGCCCGGTGGCTGGGCGAGCTCAATGGCGCCCTGCTGCTCAATGGCCTGCTGCTGCTGGCGGGGGTGGGATTTGCCGAAGAGCTCCTGTTTCGAGGCTGGCTATGGGGTGAGCTTGAGCTGCAATTCGGCGCCCGCAGGGCAATGCTTTTGCAGGCCCTGATCTTCGCCCTGCTGCACCCCTGGTATCGGGCCCCAGGGCTCGAGGGCCTGGGGCTGCTGGGGGGCCTAATGATCTTGGGTCTGGTGCTGGCCCTGCAGCGCCGTGCCGACGCGGGCAGCCTGTGGGGAGCGATTGGCCTCCATGGCGGCCTGGTGGGGGGTTGGTTTCTGGTGCAAAAGGGCCTGCTCCAGATCACCCAAGCGGCTCCGGCCTGGTGGGTGGGGCCTGGTGGCAGCGACATAAACCCAATCGGCGGCCTGATCGGCTGGATCGGCCTAGGCGCCCTTCTCTGGGTGCGCCGCCGCTGGTGGAACGGCGCTAACGGGTCGCCGTAGCCAGGGCTTTGCGCCCCTCCACCTGCGCATGCAAGGCCTCCTCCAAGGGGGCGAGACCGTAGTCGCGCTCGAGCAAATCCATCACCGTGCGACCAAAGTCGCCCGGGTTGCGCTCAAAGGCCTCCAGGCAGATGCGGCCGAAGGTGCTGCCCATAGGCTCGGGGTTCCAGAGCAGCTGGCGGGCCGTCCAAGGCATCATGCTCATCGGGTTGTAGCCAGGCTTGATCAGGCCCTGGTCAAAGCCGTACTGCTCCAGGTGGGTGTGGGGCTGCAGGCCGATGAAGAAGATCGCCGGCTCCACCT
>NZ_JAGQCQ010000030.1:0-19243 GCF_024346275.1 Cyanobium sp. BA20m-p-22 | reverse complement strand
TCGGTCGCCTGATCTTCCAATACGCCTCCTTCAACAACAGCCGCAGCCTCCACTTCTTCCTGGCTGCCTGGCCCGTGGTTGGCATCTGGTTCACCGCCCTGGGCGTGAGCACGATGGCCTTCAACCTGAACGGTTTCAACTTCAACCAGTCGATCCTTGACGGCCAAGGCCGTGTGGTGAACACCTGGGCAGACGTTCTGAACCGCGCTGGTCTGGGTATGGAAGTGATGCACGAGCGCAATGCTCACAACTTCCCGCTTGACCTGGCTGCTGCTACTGCCACCCCCGTGGCACTAACCGCACCTGCAATCGGCTGAGGCTTAACAGCCTGGCTAACGCCAAACCCAAACGGAATCCCCCCGGCCCCCTCGCAAGAGGGGGTTTTTTGTTGGCTCGGCAACAGCCAATCAGTCGCGGCTTGAGGGCCCCTATTCCTAGGGTTTGGAGGAATCCTTTCAGCGTGATTCGTCTCCCCTTGTTATGTGGCAGCGTCCTTGAAGTCGTCTGAATTCCTGCTCTCCCAATCCCAGTCCCATCGTTCCTCGACGCCCACTGCCTATCCCAGCAAGGCGCAATTGCTGGCCTGCCTTCCCGCCTCCCTGCTGACCATTGACCCCGTCAAGGCCTGGGGGAGTCTGGCCATGTCTCTAGGCCTGACCCTGCTGGCCTATGGCGTGGGCACCCAGATACCCCTCCGGCTAAGCGCTGCGCCCCTCTGGCTGCTCTATGCCGCGGTGACAGGCACTGTGGCGGGCGGTTGCTGGGTGCTTGCCCATGAGTGCGGCCACCGCGCCTTTCACCCCAACCCCCGGGTGGAAACGGCGGTGGGCTTTATGCTCCACAGCCTGCTGCTGGTTCCCTACTTCAGCTGGCAGCGGAGCCATGCGGTGCACCACGCCAATTGCAATCACCTCGAAGCGGGTGAAACCCATGTGCCTCCCCGTTCCAATTCGCCCGAGGGCAGGTTGCTGGAAGGGGTGCTCAGTCGGATTGGGCCGGAACTGTACGGCGTCTACGCCCTGATCTTCCACCTGCTGGTGGGGTGGCCGCTCTATTTACTTTTTGGAGTTACAGGGGGCGCAGATTATGGAGCTCCTACCTCCCATTTCTGGAATTTATTGCCTTTTAACAAGGGCAAAAAGCAGCTGTTTCCGGATTCCGTTCGGAAGCTGATGCTGATATCGAACCTGGGCTTGCTGGCCATGCTTTTAGTGCTGGTGCTGGCCTCATTTAATTATTCTTTTTTGCGGGTTTTGTGCGTCTATGGGCTCCCATATCTGGTGGTCAATGCCTGGCTGGTTGCCTATACTTGGCTGCAGCACAGTGATACAGATATTCCCCATTTTTCATCGGGCGACTGGACCTGGGCGAAGGGTGCTCTTCAGACTGTGGATCGCCCCTACGGGCCCCTGTTGAACTTTCTGCACCATGGGATTGGTTCAACCCATGTGTGCCACCACGTCAACTCCCGAATTCCCCACTACAACGCCTGGCAGGCCACCGCCCTGTTAAAGCAGCAGTTTCCGGCACTGGTACGCCATGACCCCACAGCAATTCATACCGCGCTCTGGCGGGTGGCAAGTCGCTGTGTGGTCGTATCCCAGGCGCCTTCAGGTGACGGATATTTTTACGAGCCCCAAATCAGCTCTTTGGCTGATGATTGAGACCTCAAAGCCGGTGATCGGATTTGAACCGACGACCTACTGATTACGAATCAGTTGCTCTACCCCTGAGCTACACCGGCGCTCCAATGAAATTAGCATTGACTCGCTTGCCCCACCGGCTAGTCCCACTCCCTTGCCCCACTGCCCGCCTGAAGATGGGACCTAACTCTGACCAGATCGATCCTGCCTTGCGTGCCCGGCTCCTCCAGGAAGTCCGCACTCCCTGGCGAGGCCTGCGTAGGGGGCTGTGGCTGGCCCTGGCGGCCTCAGGGGCGGTTGGGTTGGCAACGATGGCCATGCGAGCGGCGAGCGGCGCCGAGGTGGCCTCAGCCGATCTCCTGATCCAGGTCGGTGCCCTCGGCTTGTTCGGCAGCCTCCTCTGGCTGGATCGCAACCGAGCCGGCAGCTGAGGGGCCAGCTGAGGCGGCAGCTGAGTTGCCAGCTGCCACCTGGAGTGGCTCAAGCAGCAGCAGGGGCAGCCCCAGGCAGAGCCGCTGGGAGTCCAACTCAGCACGGGTCATAGGTGGGTAGCTAGCCAGTGGGTCCGGCTTGCGGACCAGGAGCGCGATCGCCTGGACCAGCTCCTGCAACTGCCACAGGACCAGGGCCAGCAGCGGGCAGGCCAGCAGCAGAGCGACAAAGCGTGGGCTGGCCGTCAGTGGGGAGAGGGGCGCGGCCAGGGCGGCGTGCTGATCAAGCCACCAGAAGAGAGGCAGTAGGGCAGCGGCCCCCAGCAGCATGGCCAGCCTGGCCGGCAGGGGGCTTTGCAGGGCCGCGAGCTGGAGCTGGGCTTCGCTGCGACCCCGCACCGGCACCTGCACCAGCAGCAGGGAGCAGACGTCGGCAGGCCGCTGCCAGAGCAGGATCGCCGGCCCCAGCACGCCGATGGCCCAGGCCAGCAGCCGCTCCAGACCTGGCAAGGGGCCCGGATCGGCACCGGCCAGCAGCAGCAGCAGCCCCAGCAGCTCCAGCGGAATGGCCCCGAGGGCCACGAGCTGGAGCCAGAGCAGGGGCTCGCTGCGGGCGTTCACCGCGCTCAGGTGCTGAGGGTGCGGCGCTGGGTGACCAGCTTGTAGGCCTCCACCCGATCGCCTTCCTGCCAGCCCGTGTAGCGATCGGTGCCGATGCCGCACTCGAAGCCGGTGGCCACTTCCTTGACGTCGTCTTTGTTGCGGCGCAGGGAGTCGAGGTCGCCCTCGAACACCTTCTCCTTGCCGCGCCAAACCCGCACCTTGCAGTTGCGTTGCAACTTGCCGCTGGTGACGTAACAACCCGCCACCGCGCTGCGGCCGATGCTGAACACGGCCCGCACCTCGGCTTCGCCGAGGGACTCCTCCACTAGCTCCGGCTCCAGCAGGCCTTCCATGGCCAGCTGGATGTCTTCCAGCAGCTTGTAGATCACGTCGTAGTCGCGCACATCGACGCCGGTGGCATCGGCGGCCCGCTTGGCGCCTGGCGCCATCGAGGTATTGAAGCCCACGATCACCGCACCGGAGGCGGCCGCCAGGTCGACGTCGGTTTCGGTGATCTCGCCCGGAGCCGAGAGCAGCACCCGCACCTGCACTTCGCCCTGGGGCAGTCGTTCGAGGGAGCCAAGGATGGCTTCCACCGAACCCTGGACGTCGGCCTTGAGGATCAGGTTGAGCTCCTTGAGCTCGCCCTCGCTGGCCTGGCCCGACATTGAGGCCAGGGAGACCCGGCGGGAAGCCATCTGCTGGGCCAGTCGGGTGGCGCGGGCTTCGCTGGCCCGGTCACCCACCACCGAGCGGGCGGTCTTCTCGTCGGGATAGACCTCAAACTCGTCGCCGGCGGTGGGCACTTCGCTGAAGCCCAGGGCCTCAACCGCATAGGAGGGGCCAGCCTCCTTGACCCGTTTGCCGCCGTCGTCAACCATGGCCCGCACCTTGCCGAGTACGGGCCCCGCCGCCAGCACATCCCCAGCCCGCAGGGTGCCGTTCTGCACCAGCAGGGTGGCCACCGGACCCTTGGCCTTGTCCAGGTGGGCCTCGATCACGGTGCCGCGGGCCATGCGATCCGGGTTGGCCTTGAGGTCTTCCACCTCCGTCACCAGCAGGATCATCTCCAGCAACTTGTCGACGTTCACACCCTTGAGGGCGCTCACCGGCACCATCACGGTGTTGCCGCCCCAGTCTTCAGCCACCAGCTCGAGCCCCGAGAGCTCCTGCTTCACCCGATCGGGGGAGGCCCCCTCCTTGTCGATCTTGTTGATCGCCACCACGATCGGCACCTTGGCCGCGCGGGCGTGGCTGATCGCCTCCAGGGTTTGGGGCCGGACGCCGTCATCGGCTGCCACCACCAACACCGCCACGTCGGTCACCTTGGTGCCGCGGGCCCGCATGGCGGTGAAGGCCTCGTGGCCCGGTGTATCCAGGAAGGTGATCTTGCGCTGTTCTCCGCCGTGGGGAATCTGCACCTGGTAAGCACCGATGTGCTGGGTGATGCCCCCGGCTTCGCCAGCGGCCACGCGGGTTTTGCGGATGGCATCAAGCAGGCTTGTTTTGCCATGGTCGACGTGGCCCATCACCGTCACCACGGGAGGGCGACGGATCAGGTGGGCCAGGTCGCTCTCCTCGATCATCTCCACCGTCTTGGCGGCGGCCTCTTCGACGTCGTCTTCGAGCACCGGCACGCCGAATTCCTCGGCCACTGCCTCAATGGTGGAGAGATCCAGGCTCTGGGTGACCGTGGCGATGATCCCCTTGAAGAACAGGCTCTTGATGATCTCGGAGCTCTCCACCCCGAGTTTCTCAGCCAGCTCCTGCACCGTCAGGTTGCCCTCGGGCACGATCAGCATCTCCGGCCGCACTGCCTTGGCCTCACGGGAGGACCGCAGTTCCATGGCGCGGCGCCGCTGGCGCTGGCGGGTGGTCTCCTTCTTGCGCTTGCGCATCGCCGCCATCGGTTTGGCGGCGGGGGCAGCGGCAGTGCGGGGCTTGGCGGGGCGCGCCAGGCTGGCCTGCAGGATGAAGGCTTCCTGTTCGCCGGCGTAACCGCCGGTTTCGGCGGTGAGCGCATCATCGTTTTCGCCGATGATGTGCACCTTGGTGCGCTGCTTCTGCGGCGTGCGGCTGCGCAGGGCTTCCAGCTTGGCGCTGTCGTCCCAGTCGGGGCGGCGGGGTTTGCCGGCGGCCCCTGGAGCCGTGGGGGGGCGGAAACCAGGCCGCCTCGGAGCTGCCGGAGCGGCTGGGCTGGCGTTGGGACGCACCAGATCCGTACTGCCGGGGCTAGGGGCTGCGCCAGATTCACTGCGATCTCCCGGCCGTCGCGGCGGCGGCGCGGTGGGCCGGCCGGAGGGCTTCTGGAGCTGCATCAGCTCGCCCGGCGCCATCGGTTTGCGCATGCCGGCGGGCATGCCGGGTCTACCCGGAGCGGCTGGGCGATCGGGTGCTGCAGGCCCGGTGCTGTCGCGGCTGTCGCGCCGGATCGGCTTGCCGACGAGCTCCAGGGGAGTCGGGCCGGGGCGTCCTGCCAACCCGGCCTGACCAGGCCGGGTGGGTGCGGGAACTCCCGACCGCTGCGGTGCAGCCGGCCGCTGGCTCAGGGGGGCCCGGCCAGCCGGCGGTGCGGGCCGGCTGCTGGTGGTGCCGCCGCCGGGGCGCACCGGTAATTCCGGTTTGCGACTGCTGAGGACTGTTGTGGTTTGGGCCGGTCTGGCCGGGGCTGGGGCCGGGGCCGGGCTGCTGGGTCGGGCCGGCTTGGAGGCAATCACCACCGGCTTGATCGGCGCGATCGAGGGTTTGCTGGCTGGGCCAGGGGGCTTGGTGACCAGGGCCGGTTTGCTGACCAGGGCAGGCGGCTTACTGACCAGAGCTGGTTTGCTGGCCGGAGCAGGAGGCTTGCTGACCAGAGCCGGTTTACTGGCCGGAGCAGGGGGTTTGCTGACCAGAACAGGGGGCTTGGTGACGGGCTGCTTGGTGACGGGTGGTCCCACCAAGGGGCGGGCCGGGGGCGGCAGGGCCGGTTTGGCTGCCGTGGGGGGGGCACCAGCACTCTCGGCCTTCTTGAGCGAGAGGATTGCTTTGGGAGCGGCTGCAGCCGGAGCTGGAGCGGGTTTCGAGGGGCTGCCGTTGCTGCCGGTCTTGATCAGGGAGCGGATGCGGGAAGCTTCGTCGTCGCTGATCGAGCTGCTGTGGCTCTTGGCCGCAACCCCCAGCTTCTCGGCGGCGTCGAGCACGTCCTTGTTCTCCAGGCCGAGATCCCGGGAAAGCTCATAAATTCTTACTTTGCCGCTGCTGGTCATTCAGGTCTCCATGGGACGGGGCCCAAGGGCCGCCAAGCGGGGCCGAGGGGCACACCAGGCCGCAGGTACGCTCCGGCCAATTGTCATCTTGCCTTAAAGGCGAGATCAGCGCCGGGTGTCAGGCGCCTTTCGAGGCTTGCAACGATGGAATCCGCAACCTGGCAGCGCAGGGCCCGTTGCAGACGCTTGCGCCGTTTCGCCTCTTCGAGGCACTCCTGATTGGGGCAGAGATAGGCCGAACGGCCCATGCCCTGATCCAAGCAGATACCCCCCTCAGCCAGCCGGATCACCCGCCAGAGCTGCTCCCTATCCAGCAACTTGCGGCAGGCGACGCAGCGCCGCAACACCGGACTGCGAGTCACCGGGTTCCGCCCTCGTCAGGGTCGGCAACGGCCTCCTCGGTGAAGTCCTCCTCGTCTTCGGGCAGGGGGTAGAGCTCCCGCAGGCGGGCATCTTCCTCGGCCCGGGCGGCCTGCTCCACTTCCAGCCGGGCTTCGGCTTCAGCCTGAAGGGCCTCCTCCTCCTGGCGCTGGGCGATCAGTTCGGAGACCACCGCGTCTTCAGCGGCCTGGTCGTACTCGTTGGCGTTCTTGATGTCGAGCTTCCAGCCGGTGAGTCGGGCGGCCAGGCGCACGTTCTGGCCCTCGCGGCCGATCGCCAGGCTGAGCTGGTCATGGGGCACCAGCACATGGGCGTGCTGCCCCTCCGGGTCGACCAGGCGCACCATCTCGACCCTGGCCGGGCTGAGGGAGTTGGCGATGTACTGGCCAGGATCGGGCGACCAGCGAATCACGTCGATCTTTTCTCCGCGCAACTCGTTGACCACCTGCTGGATGCGGGAGCCCCGGGCACCGATGCAGGCGCCCACCGGATCCACCTCCCGTTCCACCGAATCGACGGCCACCTTGGTGCGGGGTCCGACCGAGCGGGAGGGCGGATTGGCTTCCCGGGCTACGGCCACGATTCGCACCGAGCCCTCCTGGATCTCGGGCACCTCGTTCTCGAACAAATACACCACCAGGCCGGCGTTGGAGCGGCTGACAAACAGCTGGGGGCCGCGCCGTGAAACCTCACTCACCTCCTTGAGGAAAACCTTGAAGGTGGCGTTGGCCCGGTAGTTGTCGTTTGGTAGCTGGTCGCGGCGGGGCAGCTCGGCCTCCACCTCGGGCCGGCCCAGGCCACTGCTGACAGCCATGATCACGCTCTGCCGCTCGAAGCGAATCACCCGGGCCGTGAGCACCGGGTCTTCTAGGTCGGCGAATTCTTCTTGAATCATGCGCCGCTGTTGGTCGCGCAGCTTCTGGGCCAGCACCTGCTTGGTGGTGGCGGCGGCCATGCGCCCGAAGTCGTCCTTTTCCGGGGTGACATCGAGCACCACCGTGTCGCCGATCTGGGCGTCATCGGTGACCTGTTGCACCTCAGCTAGGGAAATCTGGTGGTCTTCGCTCTCCACCTCCTCCACGATGATCTTGGAGGCCAGCACCCGATAGCCCTCTTCCTCGAGGTCCAGGCCCACATCAAAGTTGGAGAAGTAGTCCTCCTCGAAGGGGTCTTCGCTGATCCCCAGGTAAAGGGTGCGGCGATAGCGCTCGTAGCCCTTGAGCAGGGCTTCCCGCAGGGCGGCCTCCACCACGGGGGGCGGCAGCTTCTTCTCTTCGCTGATGTCCTCGATCAGGTTGTTCAGACCGGGGAGCAGAACCAGGGCCATGGATCAGGGGTGAGAAATGGGCAGGGAGCGTTCAGGTGGGCTGGGCTGGGGTGACCAGGGAAACCCTGATCACCGCGTCCCTTGGGATGAGCTGGGTGCGGCCGCGGACGTTGAGGTGCAGATCCTTTGCGTCGCGCTCCAGCAGGAGCCCTTCGCGCCGCACCTCTAGGCCCTGGTCGTCCCGACAGATCACCTCAATCGGAAATCCGCGGAAACTGCGGAAGTCGCGGTCGTCGTGAAGATTGTCGCTGACGCCAGGGCTGCTGACCTCCAGAACATAGGCATCGCCTAGCCATTCGGCCGCTTCGATCGCCTCCCCAAGCGGTGCACTCAGGGAGGCGCACTCATCGAGGCTGATGTCACTGCCATCGGCCCGCTGCACAAGCACCTGCACCGTCATGGGAATCCGGTGGGTGAACAGGTGAACGCCCTTCAGCTCGAAACCTGCAGCAGCCGTGGCCAGTTGGGCCAGGCGCTCGAGTTCGGGCAGCAGGGGATGGGGCAACGGTGCAGGGAAGCTGGGGGCGGGGGCCCGCCGGCTTTTGCAGTTTTGTAACTGCCCTCAGGCAGCCCGTATTCAGCCTGAAACTGAACCGGAGCCTTTGGGATTGCCCGCCGGGCAAGCAATCACCCTAGGGGATTGCCCGTTCCAGGCCCCATGCCGCCGACGGGAGGGATCTCGATCACCGGGGCCTCGGCGAAGTAGTCGCTGGGCTGGACGGTGCCCAGCTGGCTGGTGTCCTGGTTCAGGCACTGGCACTTCTGCTCGTCGGTGCGCAGGTACTGGCATACCCGGGCCCAGAGCTTGGCGCGGCTGCCCGGCCCTCCCTGGCTGAAGTGCACCAGGTCCTTGCCGCCGGCCATGCCCTGAATCTCAACTTGACAGAGGCTGCAGCGCTGGCGCTTGCCTGGGGGAATTGCTGCCATGGCCGCCGCTGCGAACAGGAGCCAACTTAGGCCGATGCGCATCATTCAGCTCAGCGATCCCCACCTTTTGGCCGCCGCCCATGGTTTGTGGCGGGGTCGCCAGCCCTGGGCCTGCTTTGAGCGGGCCCTTGAGCAGGCCTGGATCCAGGCCCCTGCCGCCGATCTGCTGCTGCTCAGCGGCGACCTTTGCCAGGACGAGAGTTGGGCGGGTTACGCCCGGCTGCGCGACCGCCTGGCCGCCTGGCCCACGCCCGTTGCCCTGCTGGCCGGCAACCACGACGCTCCCCACCTGCTGCGAGCCGCCCTGGGCCGCCATGCCGTTGTGGCCCCTGCGGTGCTGGAGCTCGCCGGGGTGCGCCTGCTCTTGCTCAACAGCCACCGCACGGGTTGCGTCGAAGGCTGGCTGGGTCCCCGGCAGCTGGCCTGGCTGGCTGGGGAGTTGGGCCGTTCCAACCACCTGCCCCTGGTTGTGGCGGTGCACCATCCGCCGGTGGCGATCGGGGATCCGATCTTTGACCGCATCGGCCTGGGTGACGGCGGGGCGCTGCTGCAGCTGCTGGTAGGCCAGCCCCAGCTCAAGGCGGTGGTGTTTGGCCATATCCACCAGCATTGGCTCGGCGCCCTGCCAGGCCGGCCAGCAGTGCCCCTGCTTGGCTGCCCGTCCACCCTCTGTGCCTACGGGCCGGTGCAGCCCTGCCCCCTGGGCCGTCCCCAGGATCCCGGCGGGCGCTGGCTGGAGCTCGATGCCCAGGGCAGCCTCAGCCACACCCTCCTGAGGTGGCAGGCCGTTGCTTCCCCGGGCTCCCTAGCCTGGGCTTCAATTTGAACCGGTCCATGACGGCCTTGGCGATGAAGCGGCTGTTGCTTGTACTGGTGCCCCTGCTGTGGCTGGCCCTGGGCCCCTGGAGCCCCACCGCCCTGGCGCTGGACTTGGCCCCGGATGGGGCGCTGGCTGCCCTCCCCAGCGGCACCCCCCACAGCTTCGTGGCCGAGGCGGCCCGGGCGGTGGCACCGGCCGTGGTGCGGATCGACACCGAACGGGAGGTGGCTCGCCAACCCTTTGATCCGGCCCTGCTGGATCCCTTTCTGCGCGACCTGTTCGGTGACCCCTCCGGCAGCATGCGCGAGCGGGGCCAGGGCTCCGGTGTGGTGATCGACGCGGCCAAAGGGCTGGTGCTCACCAATGCCCATGTGGTCGACCAGGTGGACAGCGTTGAGGTGACCCTGGCTGACGGCCGCCAGGTGGATGGAGCCGTGGTGGGGGCCGATTCGGTGACCGATCTGGCCGTGGTGAAAATCCCCGGTTCCCGCGATCTGCGGGCCGCTCCCCTGGGTGATTCGGAAGCCCTGGAGGTGGGCGACTGGGCGATTGCGATGGGCAGTCCCTATGGCCTGGAGCGCACCGTGACCCTGGGCATCGTCAGCAGCCTGCACCGCAACATCAACAGCCTTGGCTTCTCCGACAAGCGTCTCGATCTGATTCAGACGGATGCCGCCATCAACCCCGGCAATTCCGGTGGTCCCCTGATCAATGCCGGCGGCGAGGTGATCGGCATCAACACCCTGGTGCGTTCGGGGCCGGGGGCGGGCCTGGGCTTTGCGATCCCCATCAACCTGGCCCGGGGAGTGGCGGGCCAGCTCAGCGAGGGCGGCCAGGTGGTGCATCCCTATCTCGGCCTGCAGCTGGTGGCGCTCACGGCGCGCAGGGCCAGGGATAACAATCGGGACCCCGAGGCCCTGCTGCAGCTGCCGGAGCGCGATGGGGCCCTGGTGCAGCGGGTGCTGCCCGACAGCCCGGCTGAGACCGCGGGCCTGCGGCGGGGCGATCTGGTGGTGAAGGTGGACGACCAGCCCGTGCCCGATCCGGCCAGCCTGCTCAAGCGGGTCGAGGGCAGCACGGTGGGCCAGCTGCTGCCGCTCACGGTGATTCGGGGGCAGCGGGAGCTCAACCTCAGCATCAAACCGGCGGCCTTGCCCAAGGCCAGCTGAGGACTGCTACGGTCGCGGCCCGTTCGGGCGTGATCGATGTCGGACCTGCAAGATCAGATGAAGCAGGCGGTGGCGGCGGCAGCCACCGAGCAGATCCGCAGCGGCATGGTGGTGGGGCTGGGCTCCGGCTCCACCGCGGCCCTGATGATTCAGGCCCTGGGGGCCAAGCTCCAGAGCGGTGAGCTCAGCGACATCGTGGGTGTGCCCACCTCCTTCCAGGGCGAGGTGCTCGCCGCCGAGCTCGGTATTCCCCTGCAGAGCCTCAACGCGGTGGATCGGATCGATCTGGCCATTGACGGTGCCGATGAGGTGGACCCGGCCTTCCAGCTGATCAAGGGTGGCGGAGCTTGCCATGTGCAGGAAAAGTTGGTGGCGGTTCGCGCCAAGCGCTTTGTGGTGGTGGTGGATTCCACCAAGCTGGTGGACACCCTCAACCTCGGCTTCCTACTGCCGGTGGAGGTGCTCCCCGGTGCCTGGCGTCAGGTGCAGGGACAGCTCAAGGCAATGGGCGGCGAGGCCCAGCTGCGCATGGCCGTGAAGAAGGCCGGTCCGGTGGTGACAGACCAAGGGAATCTGGTTTTGGATGTGAAATTCGCAGGCGGCATCGGCGATCCGGCCGCCCTGGAGGCGGCGATCAACAACATCCCTGGCGTGCTGGAGAACGGCCTGTTCGTGAACATCACCGACCAGGTGCTGGTGGGTGAAATCGTGGACGGCGAGCCCCGGGTGCGGGATCTGGCGAAGCGCTGAGGCGCGATCCCAGCTCCTGTACCCACTCAGACGCCGCAGAGTTGCAGCAGCACCTGGCGCTGACGGGGGCCATCCAATTCCACCAGCAGCACGGCCTGGTAGCGGCCCAGGCCCAGCAGGCCGTCCACGACCGGCAGGGTGAGGTGGTTGCCCAGCTTCAGGGCGATCAGGTGGGCATGGGCGTTGCGCGGCTCATCGGCGGGAATGCCCGGCCGCAGGTGCAGGTCGTTGTGGGCGTAGGCCCGCTCGGGGGGCGTCAGGGCCAGGAAGTGGCGCTCGATGTCCCCCAGCAAGCGGTCCTCGGCCTCGTTCACGACCAAGGCGGTGGTGGTGTGCTGACCGGCGGCCACCAGCAGGCCGTTGCGGATCCCGGTGCCATTCACGAAGGCCTGCAGGTCGGCGCTGATGTCGTGGCAGCTGAAGCTGGCCGTGGTGGTGCGCTCTAGCCGGGTGGAGTGAAACGTCACCATGGCGAGGCAAGCTCCCCCAGCTCAGGCCAGCCTGCGCCGCACTGACTCGGCGTGGCTGTGCAGGCCTTCACTTTCGGCCAGGGTGATCACGGCTGCCCCGGTGGCTTCCAGGGCCGCGCGGTTGAAGTGGATCAAGCTGGTGTGGCGCAGGAAGGTTTCCACGCTCAGGGCGCCGGCGAACCGGGCCGTGCCAGAGGTGGGCAGGGTGTGGTTGGGGCCGGCCAGGTAATCGCCCACAGCTTCTGGCGTGTGGGGGCCCATGAAAATGGCGCCGGCATGCTGGATCTGCTCGGCCAGGCTCTCCGGGTCTTCCACCAGCAGCTCCAGGTGTTCGGGGGCGAAGCAGTCGCTGAGCTCAGCCGCCCGGCGGAGGCTCTCGCACACCACGATCAGGCCCCAGTCGCCCAGGGCGGTGCGGGTGATCTCAGCCCTGGGATGACCCGCCAGCTGGGCCTCCAGGGCCGCCGGCATCGCCGCCGCCAGCTCTGCGCTGGTTGTGAGCAGGATTGCGGCTGCCAGGGGGTCGTGTTCGGCCTGGGCCAGCAGGTCGGCGGCCACCTGGTCGGCCCGGGCGGTGTGGTCGGCGATCACCAGCACCTCACTGGGGCCGGCCAGCGAATCGATGGCCACCCGGCCATACACGGCCTTCTTGGCCAGGGTGACGTAGAGATTGCCTGGACCACTGATCACATCGACGGCCGGGATGGTCTCGGTGCCGTAGGCCAGGGCTGCGATCGCCTGGGCGCCGCCGACCCGATACACCTCCTCCACGCCGGCCAGGTGGGCGGCAGCCAGCACGATGGCATTCGGTTCGCCGCTGGGCCCGGGCGGGGTGACCATCACCAGCCGTCCCACGCCGGCCACCTTGGCTGGAACAGCATTCATCAGCACCGTGCTGGGGTAAGAGGCCCGCCCGCCGGGCACGTAAATTCCCGCCCGCTCCACCGGCCGCCAACGGCGGCCGAGCCGTTCGCCATGGGGGCCGGTGATGGCCAGGTCGGCGGGGCGCTGCTGGCCGTGGAAGGCCAGAATTCGCTGATGGGCCAGGGCCAGGGCCTCCTGCAGGGCAGGGGCCGTGGTCTCCCAGGCCGCCGCCAGGCGTTCGGGGGGAATGTGCAGGGGGTCGGGCCGCACCCCATCGAAGCGTTCGGTTAGCTCCAGCAGGGCCCGATCGCCCTGCTGCCGCACCTGGCTCAGAATTTCTTCCACCCTGGCGGTCTCCTCCCCCATCAGGCCGCCGCTGGTGCGCCCGGCGATGGCGACCAGCCGTTCGGCGGCCTGGCTTTTCCCATCAGTGCTGGAATCCCGAAGGATGGCGATCGAGAGGGCGGCAGACGAAGCGACCACGGGCAGGTCTACCTGCGGAGGCTTTTCAGGCTAGGTCGCAGATCGCAGCTGGGCCTGAAGGTAGGATTCTTGATTGCCGATCCAGCTTCCAACAGCCTGTGGCCAATAACAAGTCTTCGAAGAAGCGCATTGAGGTTGCCGAGCGCAACCGCGTCCTCAACCGCACCTACAAGTCGGCCCTGCGCACACTGATGAAGCGCTGCTTCACCGCCTGCTCCGCCTACAGCCAGGAGCCCGGCGAGGCCGCCAAGGCCGCCGTCCAGGCCAGCATGAATGCGGCCTTCAGCAAGATCGACAAGGCGGTGAAGGTGGGTGTGCTCCATGGCAACACCGGCGCCAATCAAAAATCGCGCCTCAGCGCAGCGGTCAAATCGGCCACTGAGCCTGCTGCTGAGCCGGCCGCTGAGTTGGCAGTGGCAGCCCCGGCCTGAACCCCAGTGTTGGTTGACAGCCACTGCCACATCGTCTTTCGCAATTTTGACGACGATCTGGAGGAGGTCTCCCGCCGCTGGCGGGATGCCGGCGTCAAAGCCCTGGTCCATGCCTGCGTTGAGCCTGGCGAGATAGGGGCGATCCGGGCCCTGGCCGATCGCTTTCCTGAGCTGCGCTACTCCGTTGGGGTCCATCCCCTCGACACCCAGCACTGGCACCACGACACCGCTGCGGTCCTGCGCCAGGCGGCCAGGTCCGATTCCCGCGTAGTGGCGATCGGCGAGCTGGGCCTCGACCTGTTCCGGGACCACAACCTGGAGCAGCAGCTGGCCACGCTCGAACCCCAGCTCGACCTAGCGGTGGAGCTGGACCTGCCGGTGATCGTCCACTGCCGGGATGCGGCCGAGCCGATGCTGGCCCTGCTGCGGCAGCGGGCCGATCGCGGCGCCTGCCCCCGCGGGGTGATGCACTGCTGGGGCGGCAGCCCAGAGGAGATGGCCGCTTTTCTGGAGCTCGGTTTTTTGATCAGCTTCAGCGGAACTGTCACCTTCCCCAAGGCGGCAGCCACCCACGCCTGTGCCCAACTGGTGCCAGCAGACCGTTACTTAATTGAAACGGATTGTCCCTTTCTGGCTCCGGTGCCCCGCCGGGGCAAGCGCAACGAACCTGCCTTTGTGGCGTCCGTCGCCGCCCGCATGGCCGAGTTGCGTGGGGAAACGCTCACAGAAGTGGCCCTTACCAGCAGTTCTAACGCTGCAGGGCTCTTCGGCCTCACGCTTCACACTGTATGATTTTAAATCGGCCTGTAAGCGGTAGCGCTCCTTGTTGTCGACGCCTGCAGTCTTGAAGAAGTCACGTTGAGCATGCCCCTCGGGCAGCCGTTCCCAACCCCGGGGAGGCTGTTCGTGTGGGCTGTTGTGGTCCTTCAAGTTAGCGGCGCCCGACTCCGGAGCTCCACCGACCAGTCCTTTTCCCCCCGTTCCTGCAGGTTCACCGCATGAGCAGCGCGATCCAGGTCGCCAAGACCGTCACTTACCTTCCCGATTTGGTGGAGGTACAGCGGGCGAGTTTCAAATGGTTCCTGGAGAAGGGGCTGATCGAGGAGCTCGAGAGCTTCTCGCCGATCACCGACTACACCGGCAAGCTGGAGCTGCACTTCATCGGTAGCGAGTACCGCCTGAAGCGCCCCCGCCACGATGTGGAGGAGGCCAAGCGTCGCGACGCCACCTTCGCCTCCCAGATGTATGTCACCTGCCGCCTGGTCAACAAGGAGACCGGCGAGATCAAGGAGCAGGAGGTGTTCATCGGCGAACTCCCCCTGATGACCGAGCGCGGCACCTTCATCATCAATGGCGCTGAGCGGGTGATCGTCAACCAGATCGTCCGTTCCCCTGGCGTCTACTTCAAGGACGAACAGGACAAGAACGGCCGCAAGACCTTCAATGCCAGCCTGATCCCTAACCGGGGAGCCTGGCTCAAGTTTGAAACCGACAAGAACGACCTGCTGCACGTGCGGGTCGACAAGACCCGCAAGATCAACGCCCACGTGCTGATGCGGGCCATCGGCCTGTCAGACAACGATGTGCTCGACAAGCTGCGTCACCCCGAGTACTACCAGAAGTCGATCGAGGCCTCCAACGACGAGGGCATCTCCTCGGAGGACCAGGCCCTGCTGGAGCTCTACAAGAAGCTGCGGCCCGGTGAGCCCCCCTCGGTGAGCGGCGGCCAGAGCCTGCTGCACAGCCGCTTCTTCGATCCCAAGCGCTACGACCTCGGCCGGGTGGGCCGCTACAAGATCAACAAGAAGCTGCGCCTCACCATCCCCGATGCGGTGCGCACCCTCACCGCCGAGGACGTGCTCAGCACGATCGACTACCTGATCAACCTGGAACTCGATGTGGGCGGGGCCAGCCTCGACGATATCGACCACCTGGGCAACCGCCGGGTGCGTTCGGTGGGCGAGCTGTTGCAAAACCAGGTGCGCGTGGGCCTCAACCGGCTCGAGCGGATCATCAAGGAGCGCATGACCGTCGGTGAAACCGAATCGCTCACCCCGGCCCAACTGGTGAACCCCAAGCCCCTGGTGGCGGCCATCAAGGAGTTCTTCGGCTCCAGCCAGCTGAGCCAGTTCATGGACCAGACCAACCCCCTGGCCGAGCTCACCCACAAGCGCCGCATCAGCGCCCTGGGCCCAGGCGGCCTCACCCGGGAGCGGGCCGGTTTCGCCGTGCGCGACATCCACCCCTCCCACTACGGCCGCATCTGTCCGATCGAAACTCCGGAGGGCCCGAATGCCGGCCTGATCGGCTCCCTGGCCACCCACGCCCGGGTGAATGAATACGGCTTCATCGAAACTCCGTTCTGGAAGGTGGAAAACGGCATCGTCCACAAGAGTGGCGATCCCATTTATCTCTCTGCCGACCTCGAGGACGAGTGCCGCGTCGCCCCCGGTGACGTGCCCACCAACTCAGACGGCTACATCACCGCCGATCTGGTGCCGGTGCGCTATCGCCAGGACTTCGAAAAGGTTCCACCGGAGCAGGTGGATTACGTCCAGCTCTCACCGGTGCAGGTGATCTCGGTGGCCACCTCCCTGATTCCCTTCCTCGAACACGACGACGCCAACCGGGCCCTGATGGGCTCCAACATGCAGCGCCAGGCCGTGCCCCTGCTGCGTCCTGAGCGTCCCCTGGTGGGCACGGGGCTGGAAACCCAGGTCGCCCGCGACTCCGGCATGGTGCCGATCACCCGGGTCAACGGCACGGTCACCTTCGTCGATGCCACCGCCATCGTCATCCGCGATGACCAGGGCACCGACCACGTGCACCACCTGCAGAAATATCAGCGCTCCAACCAGGACACCTGCCTGAACCAGCGCCCGATCGTGCGTCAGGGCGATCCGGTGATCGCCGGCCAGGTCCTGGCCGATGGCTCGGCCTGTGAGGGCGGCGAAATCGCCCTGGGCCAGAACGTGTTGATCGCCTACATGCCCTGGGAGGGCTACAACTACGAGGACGCCATCCTGCTCAGCGATCGGCTGGTGCACGACGATCTCTACACCTCGGTGCACATCGAGAAGTATGAGATCGAGGCGCGCCAAACCAAGCTTGGCCCCGAGGAGATCACGCGGGAAATCCCCAATGTGGCCGAGGAGAGCCTGGGTCATCTTGACGAGATGGGCATCATCCGCATCGGCGCCTACGTCGAGAGCGGCGACATCCTGGTGGGCAAGGTGACGCCAAAGGGCGAATCCGACCAGCCCCCCGAAGAGAAGTTGCTGCGCGCAATCTTCGGGGAGAAGGCCCGCGATGTGCGCGACAACTCCCTGAGGGTGCCGAGCACGGAGCGGGGCCGCGTGGTGGATGTGCGCATCTACACCCGCGAGCAGGGCGACGAACTACCGCCCGGCGCAAACATGGTGGTGCGGGTCTACGTGGCCCAGCGCCGCAAGATCCAGGTGGGCGACAAGATGGCCGGCCGCCACGGCAACAAGGGCATCATCAGCCGCATCCTGCCCCAGCAGGACATGCCCTACCTGCCTGACGGCACCCCCATCGACATCGTGCTCAACCCCCTGGGTGTGCCGAGCCGGATGAATGTGGGCCAGGTGTTCGAATGCCTGATGGGCTGGGCCTCTTCCCATCTCGACTGCCGCGTCAAGGTGGTGCCCTTCGACGAGATGCACGGCGCTGAAAAGTCGAAGCAAACCGTGCAGGCCTACCTCGAGGAAGCCGCCAAATTGCCCGGCAAGGAATGGGTCTACAACCCCGACAACCCAGGCAAGATTCAGCTAATCGATGGTCGCAGCGGCGAGCCTTTTGACCAGCCCGTGACTGTTGGCTACGCCCACATTCTCAAACTGGTCCACCTGGTGGACGACAAGATCCACGCCCGCTCCACCGGCCCCTACTCCCTGGTGACCCAGCAGCCCCTGGGCGGCAAGGCCCAGCAGGGCGGCCAGCGCCTCGGTGAGATGGAGGTGTGGGCCCTCGAGGCCTACGGCGCCGCCTACACCCTGCAGGAACTGCTCACCGTCAAATCCGACGACATGCAGGGCCGCAACGAGGCACTCAACGCCATCGTCAAGGGCAAGCCGATCCCCCGGCCTGGCACGCCTGAGTCCTTCAAGGTGCTGATGCGCGAGCTTCAGTCGCTTGGTCTAGACATCGCCGTCTACACCGATGCCGGCGAGGAAGTGGATCTGATGCAGGACGTCAACCCCCGCCGCAGCACCCCCAGCCGGCCCACCTACGAATCCCTCGGCGTCGCGGATTACGACGACGACTGATTGCTTGTTTGCAGCGCATCGCTGACCGCCCCTCCCTTCTCGAACTCCGCGAGCCCCAAGCCGATGTCCAACAGCAACCTCCGCACCGAAAACCACTTCGACTACGTCAAGATCACGCTCGCTTCGCCCGAGCGGATCATGGAGTGGGGGCAGCGCACGCTGCCTAATGGTCAGGTGGTGGGTGAGGTCACCAAGCCCGAAACCATCAACTACCGCACGCTCAAGCCCGAGATGGACGGGCTGTTCTGCGAGAAGATCTTTGGACCCTCCAAGGATTGGGAATGCCACTGCGGTAAGTACAAGCGGGTGCGCCACCGCGGCATCGTCTGCGAGCGCTGCGGGGTCGAGGTCACTGAGAGCCGGGTGCGTCGCCATCGCATGGGCTTCATCAAGCTGGCCGCCCCTGTCTCCCACGTGTGGTATCTGAAGGGAATCCCCAGCTATGTGGCGATCCTGCTGGACATGCCCCTGCGGGATGTGGAGCAGATCGTCTATTTCAACTGCTACGTGGTGCTCGATCCAGGCGATCACAAAGACCTCACCTACAAGCAACTTCTCACTGAAGATGAGTGGCTTGAGATCGAAGACCAGATCTACGCTGAGGATTCCGACATTGAGAACGAGCCCATAGTGGGCATCGGCGCCGAGGCACTCAAGCAACTCCTGGAGGACCTGGAGCTCAACGAAACTGCCGAGCAGTTGCGGGAGGAGATCGCTGCCAGCAAGGGCCAGAAGCGGGCCAAGCTGATTAAACGTTTGCGGGTGATTGATAACTTCATCGCCACCAATGCCCGTCCCACCTGGATGGTGCTGGATGTGATCCCGGTGATCCCGCCAGACCTGCGGCCCATGGTGCAGCTCGATGGCGGCCGCTTTGCCACCAGCGATCTCAACGACCTCTACCGGCGGGTGATCAACCGCAACAACCGGCTAGCCCGCTTGCAGGAGATCCTGGCCCCCGAAATCATCGTTCGCAACGAAAAGCGGATGCTGCAGGAGGCGGTCGATGCCCTGATCGACAATGGTCGCCGGGGCCGCACCGTGGTGGGTGCCAACAACCGGGCCCTCAAGTCGCTCAGCGACATCATCGAGGGCAAGCAGGGCCGTTTCCGCCAAAACCTGCTCGGCAAGCGGGTCGACTACTCCGGTCGTTCCGTGATCGTGGTAGGCCCCAAGCTCAAGATGCACCAGTGCGGCCTGCCCAAGGAGATGGCGATCGAGCTGTTCCAGCCCTTCGTGATCCATCGCCTAATCCGCCAGAACATTGTCAACAACATCAAGGCCGCCAAGAAACTTATCCAGAAGGCCGACGATGAGGTGATGCCGGTGCTGCAGGAGGTGATCGAAGGTCACCCGATCCTGCTCAACCGGGCCCCGACCCTGCACCGGCTGGGGATCCAGGCCTTC
>NZ_JAGQCQ010000003.1:0-33980 GCF_024346275.1 Cyanobium sp. BA20m-p-22 | reverse complement strand
AGAACGGATCGGGAAGGCCGAGCATGATCACGAATCCAGCCGAGAGCCCGGCGGTGAGGGCCATCCGCAGGTCGGTTCGTGTGATCAGGGGTGAGGCGTTCATGGCCGGCCCCCATCCCCTCGGCTGGCCAGGGCCAGGCTCTGGGCACTGCGGGTGAGCCGTTGCAGCTCATCGTCGAGGGCCAGCAACAGCAGGGGGGGAAGTCCCTGAGCCTGGGCGAGGTCCGGGAGGCGTTGCCGTTCCGGCAGACCCAGGACCTCGGGCGTCGGGTTTGGGCCGAGCAGTGCCGGCAGCCGCTCTAGCCAAGGTGTCGCGGCCGACGCCAGGGCCCCCTGGGGGAGCAGCTGCCCGAGACGCTGGAGCTGCAGGCTGTGGTGGTTGATGCGCTCCCAGAGCAGGCTGCGCTGGCGCCAGTGCTGCCGCTGGGCGGCGCCCCCTGGGTTGCTGCGCAACTCGTCGTTCACCAGCTGGTTGAGTTGCTGGCAGAGGCGACTGCCCACGATCGGCTGGCTGGCCCGCCATTCACCGGCCACCGGATCTTTGAGCTGGCGGCGGATCGTCTCCAGGCGGTGGCCCAGAACGCTGCGCAGCTGCCTGTCCAGCTGGCCCATCTCCGCAAGCCGGTTGATGGGCCAGAAGAGGGCATTCACCAGCAGGGTGGCCACCACACCCACCAGGGTGTCGGCCGTGCGGTTCAGCACATAGATCCAGTTGAGCTCTGCGTAATCGGCCACCAGGAACAGCATCGAGCACATCACGATTCCCGTGGCCAGGCCGGCCTGCCAGCGCATCAGCCGCAGCAGGGGCACAACCACCAGCAACGACACCGTCAGTCCCACCCAGCCATCCAGCAGGGTGTGTACCAGAAAACTGACCACGCCGGCGCCGATCGTGCCCAGCACCCGGCCCCGGGCCGCGGCCATCACCCGGGTATCGGTCTCGTCCATGCACATCACCACCGCCAACAGCGGGTACCAGATGAAGCGCACGTCGCGGAAGCTGAGCGCCCAGGCGCCGGCGAGGGCGGCGGCGAGGCCGATCTTGATGGCTGCGCGCAGGGCGGGGTGGCTCAGCACGCGGGAGTGGGGTCACAGCCTTGTGGTGATTCTGGCGTTCCTGTCCAGCGCGATCGATGATGGGGGTGGTTGGACCCGGATCATTGCCCTTCACCCCGGACTTGCAGATTCTGCTGCGCCTGGGCCTGGCGGTTCTGTGCGGCTTGGCTGTGGGTATCAACCGCGCCCACCATGGCAATACCAGCCATCCCAATCGCCTGCGGGTGCATGTGCTGGTGGGCCTCAGTGCCTGTCTGATGGTGCTGGCGGCCGGTGACGACCCCCAGGCCCGCAGCCGGGTGATTCAGGGGGTCGCCACCGGCATTGGCTTCCTGGGGGCGGGCGAGATCCTCGTGCCCCCTGCTGCTGACAAGAGGGGCCTGCCTGAGGTGCGCGGACTCACCAGTGCGGCTTCGATCTGGTTTACGGCTGCCCTCGGGGTGACCGTGGCCGCCTCCACCCCCTTACTTGCCGGGGTGGCCCTGGTTCTGGCCCTGATCACCCTGTCCCAGCGCAGCAACGGCGAACCTGGCCAAGATGGCGATCAAAACAGGAATCGATAGCGACCATTTTCGCCACCGCTATCGCCAACGTTCTCTGCTGAGCCCTCTGGAGCGGGCTGGGGCCACTCCGCGTCCCAGTAGCTGATGTCATTGCGATAAAAGGGGCGACCACCCAGCCGCTTGGTCTCCAGCTGGGTCGTGCCCATGGCGGTGATCAGGCCGCCAAGCTCCATCGGGCCCAGATCGGTTTTCAGGTTTTTTCCCGCGGCGGCCAGCAGCACCGGCAACCGCACCAGATGCTCGGGTCGGGTGAGTTTGCGAAACAGGGCCTGCAGGGCCAGCTGCTGACGCTCCAGCCGACCTATGTCACCCATCTCATCATGTCTAAAACGCAGGAAGCCCTCTAGGTCACGACCCTTGAGGGTCTGGGGCCCTGGTTGCAGATCAATGTAGAGCCCCTGGCTGTGATCGCTGTAGAACATCCGTTTGGGCACGTCCACCTCGATGCCGCCCAGGGCATCGGCCATAGACCTGATCGCCGACAAATTCACCACCACGTGATGGGTGATCGGTCGTCCCAATTTGCGGGAGAGTTCTCCCTTGAGCAGATCTGTTCCCCCGAGGCTGTAGAGGGCATTGATCTTGTGGGGGCCATACCCCTCCGCTTCGATATACGTATCCCTGGGCACCTGGGTGATCCGGGTAATGCCGCCATCGACGCGCAGGCTGGCGATCACATCGGTGTTCCCGCCCCCCACATCCGTGCCGAGCAGCAGGATGTCCTGGTTGGTGATGCCGCTCCAGGCCGCAAACGGATTGGTGATGGCGGGGTTCCGGCCCGAGCCCGCATCGGAGAGCAGCTGGGAGAGCGGCGCGGCCAGCAGCAGGCCACCGCCCAGCCCAATTCCGATCGCCAGCAACAGGGAAGCGCGCCTACCCCTTCTGCGGGGTCGATGGTTCTGGGTGGGTCTCATCCCCCAAAAGCTATTTCACGATCAGGGCCCTACGGACCCAGGGGCTCACCGCTGCGCAGGCCTGCCTGCACGCGCCAGAGATTGGCATAGGGGCCGGCCAGGGCGACCAGCTCTTCGTGGCGTCCACTTTCAACTATTCGGCCCCGATCCATCACCACAATCCGATCGGCATGGCGCACACTGGAAAGGCGGTGGGCGATCACCAGGGTGGTGCGCCCGGCGGTGATTGTCTCGAGGGAGCGCTGGATCGCTGCTTCGGTTTCATTGTCAACCGCGGCGGTGGCCTCATCGAGGATCAACACCGGGGGATTCCTGAGGATGGCGCGAGCCAGGGCGATGCGCTGCCTCTGGCCGCCGGAGAGGCGCTGGCCCCGCTCCCCCACCACGGTGTCGTAGCCCTGGGGCAGGGCCTCAATGAAGGCGGCGGCCTCGGCCAGCAGCGCTGCCCGCTCAATGGCCGGCCGCCCTGCGTCAAAACTGCCGTAGGCGATGTTCTCGGCCACGGTCCCAGGGAACAGAAACACCTCCTGGCTCACAAGCGCAATGGCGCGGCGCAGGTGGTCGAGGCGCAGCTCTTGAATTGGGATCCCATCGAGACAGATCCTGCCTGCCTGGATCTCGTAGAGCCTCAGCACCAGCTTCACCAGGGTGCTCTTGCCCGACCCCGTGGCCCCGACGATGCCGAGCGTGCTTCCAGCCGGCACCTCCAGGCAGAAGTTGGTGAGCAGGCCTTCCCGGTCCCGATAGGCAAAGTCCACCCCCGCAAAGCTCAGCGCCCCTTGCACCGCGGCCAGGGGCAGGGGCCGCTCGCCGCTGGGGATCGCAATCGGGGTATCGAGCAGGTCCAGCACCCGGTTGGTGGAGGCCATGGCCCGCTGGTAGTCGTCGAGGGTGCGGCCCAAGGTGGTGATCGGCCAGAGCAGCCGCTGGGTGATGAACACCAGGAAGGCGTAGCTGCCCGTAGCGATCTCACCGCGCCAGGCCTGCAGACCACCAATCACCAAAATGGCGATGAAGGCAAACAAAATGGCGTAGCGGATCAGGGGCACAAAGGCGGCCGAAAGACGAATGGCGCGGCGGTTGGCCTGGCGATAGGCCTCACTCAGCCGCTCCAGCCGAGCCAGCTCCCAGCGCTCGGCCGAATAGCTCTTGATCGTCAACATGCCGCCGAGATTGTTGCCCAACTGGCTGGCCAGGTCGGCAGCCAGCGCCCGCACTGCCGCATAGAGGGGGGCCAGCCGCCGCTGGAAATGCAGGGAACCCCAGAAGATCAATGGAATCGGAATGAACGCCACCCCGGCAACGTCAGGCGAGAGCAGCACCATCGCGGCACCCACCACAACCACGGTGGTGATCAGCTGCAGGATCTCGTTGGCGCCATGGTCGAGGAAGCGCTCCAGTTGGTTGATGTCGTCGTTCAACACCGCCATCAGCCGGCCACTGCTGCCCAGCTCAAAAAAGCCCATCTCCAGCTGCTGGAGGTGGTCGTAGGCCTCAAGTCGCAGCTGGTGCTGCAGCCTCTGGGCCAGGTTGCGCCAGAGCAACCCTTGCAGGTATTCGAAGCTCGACTCGGCGCTCCAGATCACAAAGGAGAGCACCGCCAGCAGCCCCAGCTGGCTGGGCACGGTGGTGGTGCCAAAGCGGGCCAGCCAGGAGGTGTCCTTTTGGACCACCACATCCACCGCCAGGCCGATCAGCACCGGAGGCGCCAGATCGAAGAGCTTGTTCAAAACCGAGCAGCCCGTCGCCAGAACCAGCCGGAGGCGATAGGGACGCAGGGCTTTGATCAGCCGGCCCAGGGCTGGGCGAGGGGGCAGGGGGCTTACCAGCGGTTACCGCCGCCGCCATAGCCGCCACCACCGCCTCCGCCGCCCCCACCACCTCGGTTACCGCCGCCGCCACCGCCGCCCCCTTCCCTGGGGGTGGCTTTATTGACGCGGATCATGCGGCCCATCCACTCGACATCCTGGAGATCGTCGATGGCCTTTTGTTCGGCTGCGTCATCGGCCAGCTCAACAAAGGCAAAGCCGCGCTTGCGGCCGGTTTCCCGGTCGAGGGGCAGGCTGCACTGGCGCACCTCTCCGTATTGGCCGAAGAGATCAAGCAGATCCTCGCGCTCAGCTTGAAACGAGAGGTTGCCAACGTAAATGGTCATTAACGGAGCAAATTCCTGGAACTGATTCGGGAGATGCTGCGGTTCTCGGGGTGCGCCAGTGGTTGCTGGACGCGCCTGATCGAGGCCGAACGCCTGCGAATCTTTTCTATTTTACCGACCGGCGGCTCAACTAGGCCCGCCGGAGCCAGGCTTCATGGAGAATTATGAAGCGCTTCTGAAGAGACCATTTAGCCAGCCGACCAAGGCCCCGATCGTGCTCCATTGTCAGCGAATCCTGATTCAGTGGGAGCCCCAAAATGCACGCCCCTGTCCCCTGGAGCCTCGCCTGGCGCGAAGATGGCGAATTGGCAATCCAGGATCGCTTTGACCTGCTGCAGAGTTTGGTTAGCAGTGAAAGTGCTTCCACCCAGTGCTCTTTGATCGCCGCCGTCGAACGGCTACCCACGGCCGAGCTCTCCAGCCTGGGCCTTGGCAGCGTCACCAGGCTCTGCGCTTAGTTGATGGGCCCTGGACCTGGTTGCGGTGAGGACGTCCTCACCGAGCGCAGGTCCGGCGGACGCCCGCAGGCCTCGTTGGCGTCTTCCACGTCACTTCCCTGGGCGACCCTTCCGCCCACACAGTCACAGGTGCGATCGATCAGGGCCAGCGAAAGGGCTTTTCCCTGTTGCTTGAGATCGGCCTGATAGGCAGAGAGACAAAAGGCCTTCACCACCTCAGCCAGGCTGGCAGCCCGACTCTCGCTCCCACTGGCGACCAGCCCCAGCAGGAGCAAGCCAAGGGGGGCCAATCGCAGCAGGGGAAGACGCATGGTGGGTGGAATGGTGGGAGCAGCCCCGACCTTGCCCTTAGCCCTGCAGTCGCGAGAGTTGCAGCGGTTTGTTCATGACCCGCAGCTGGCGCAGGCCTTGGAACACGTCTTCGGGCATTCCCTTGGGCAGGTCGACGGTGCTGTGGGTGTCGAAGATCTGAATTCGGCCGATCGAACGACCATTCAGACCCGCTTCATTGGCGATGGCACCCACGATGTTGCCTGGCTTGATCCGGTCTCGCCAGCCCACCTCGACGCGAAAGCGCTCCATGTGATCTTCCGGCGGACCCGAAGGCCGCTCGCCACGCCCGCGGTCCCGCCCCCCCTCACGCCCAACGCCCAGATCCCGGCCGCCATCACGGCCACCGTCGCGGCCCGGACCGTTCTGGCGCACCTGATGGAAATTTTCCTCACCCTGGAGCAGCAGGGGTTTGCCGGCCAGGGCCAGCTCCATGGCCGCCAGGGCCAACTGCTCGGGGCTGGAACCCTGCTCCTGGGCCACCCGCTGCAGAATTTCGCTCAGCAGGGCCCTTTCCTGCTCACTGCTCTCGGGGGTCTGCAGGCAACCGGTGAGCTTGGCCCGCATGCGGTCAAGCCTGTTCTGGTTGATGGTGGCGTTGCTGGGCACCTCCATCTCTGCGATCGGTTTGGCCACGACCCGCTCCAGCCCACCCAGAAAGCGACGCTCCCGCGGGGTAAGAAACAGGATGGCGTCGCCGGTGCGGCCGGCCCGGCCGGTGCGGCCGATGCGGTGCACGTAGGCCTCCGCATCGAAGGGGATGTCGTAGTTGATCACCAGGCCAATGCGCTCGACATCGAGCCCGCGGGCCGCCACATCGGTGGCCACCAGCACATCCACCTGGCCGCTTTTGAGCCGTTCGATCGTGCGTTCCCGCTGGGCCTGGGGCACATCGCCATTGAGCACTGCCACGTCGTAGCCATGCTGCTCCAGGGATTCAGCCACGGTGATGGTGATCGCCTTGGTGCGAGCAAAGACAATGACGCCTTCACTTGTTTCGGCTTCGAGTACGCGCTCCAGGGCGGCCAGCTTGTGGGGCGCATGCACCATCAGAAAGCGCTGACGGATGAGGCTGGCATCGGCAGCTTTCTGCCTGATCGTGACCTCGGCCGGGCTGTTGAGGTACTTCTGGGATATGCGCCTGATTTCGGCAGGCATGGTGGCGGAGAACAGCACAACCTGGCGTTTTTCCGGCAGTTGTTCCAGCACCCATTCGACATCGTCGATGAAGCCCATGCGCAACATCTCATCGGCCTCATCGAGCACCAGGGCCCGCAGATTGGAGAGGTCCAGGGTGCCCTGGCGCATGTGATCCATCACCCGGCCAGGGGTACCCACCACAATCTGCACACCGCGCTTGAGCTGGTGAATCTGGTCGCGGAAATCGGCGCCGCCGTAAATTGCCAGGGTGCGAACCCCATTCAGCTGGGAGGCGTAGCTGTTGAAGGCATCGGCCACCTGCAGGGCCAGTTCCCGGGTTGGGGCAAGCACCAGCACCTGGGGCTTGCGCTCGGCCGGATCGAGGCGGGCCAACATGGGCAGGGCAAAGGCCGCCGTCTTGCCAGTGCCGGTCTGGGCCTGACCCACCAGGTCGCGGCCGAGCATCAGCTCGGGGATGGCTGCCTTCTGGATCGGCGAGGGCTCCCGGTAGCCAATTGCCTCTAGGGCCTGGAGGAGTTCGGAGCCAAAACCAAAGCAGCCAAATCCCTGGTCTGCAGAGAGATTGACGGCTGCGGCTGGGTTGGCAGCCGCGTCAAGGTCGGCGGAGCAGGGTGAACTGCTGCCGCTGGAATTTTCAGTCACTGGATTTAATTGGGCCTGGTGAAGCAGGGCTTGGGAAAGCTCTGGCTGGGAAAGTCCTTCAACGCAGGCCGGCAGAAACCCAATGAAGGCAACGATTACTGAGTTGATAATCCCGAGCAGGCGCGCACGCGGCTAGCCAACTTGTTCAAACCTTTCAGTGCTACTTGCCCGCAATTAAATTAATAAAACTGCCCTGCCCTTGAAAAAGGCTGGATCCACACTTTATCACCATCGCCGTCCCCCCTGGCCGTCCCCTGAGCGTCCTCTGACCGTCCAGCAGATCAGATCCGCCCAAAATCGTCGGCCAGCCTTTCGATGTCGTTTTCGCTGAGCCACTCGCCCCGCTGCACCTCGACGATCTCCAAATCCCCATGGCCGCCACTGGCCCGGTGCAGGGCCCCCTGGGGGATGAACACGCTGGTTCCCGCGGCAGCGGCGATCAGTTCATCGGCCACCTGCAGCTGGCCATCGCCTGCCACTACGACCCAGTGTTCGCAGCGGTGCTGGTGTCGCTGCAAGCTGAGCCGCTGGCCGCGGCGAATCAGGAGCCGTTTCACCAGATAGTGCTCGCCGCTGGCCAGGGATTCATACCAACCCCAGGGGCGCTCGACCCTTCCAGCTGGGCTAGGGATTTCGGTTGTGCTCACCAGATAACTCTGGCGGGGCGGGGCGGCTATTTAAAGGGTGTGGTAACCGGCGTGATCAGGGTCGCCTGCTGCCTTGCCCTGGTGAGGGCCGTGTAGAGCAAGCGTTGCTGGGGCCGGCCGGTGGCGGGCATCAGCACCCACACCTCCTCAGCCTCACTGCCCTGGGCCTTGTGCACCGTGAGGGCCAGGGCGGGCTCGGCATCCGGTAGCTGGGCCGGGTGGATCCAGAGGGGCTCGGGGCTGCCCGGGTTCGCAAACAGCAGCCGGCGCTCGCCGCCATGCTCCACCACCAGGCCCACATCGCCGTTGGCCAGGCCAAGGTCCACCAGGTTGTGGCGGCAGAGCACCGGTGTGCCGAGGGGCCAGTGCTGGGGCGATCGGGTGGCGGCTTCCCCCAGCAGGGCCTGGTGGATGGCCCCGACCCCCCAGCGACCGCGGCGCAGCGGGGACATCACCAGGCAGCGATCGAGGGCGCCCAGCAGGGAGCTGGTGGCAGAGGAATCATTGGGGGCCCAGTGGCGGCAGAGCTGCTCGAGATCCAACTGGTGGCGCCGCAACCGCTCCAGCAGCGCTGCTGGCAAGCAGTGGGAGGGCGCCTGGAGCCACTGGAGATTTGAGTCGGCTGGCGCCGGGTCCAGCATGCGGGCCAGCAGGGGTTCGAGCGGCTGCTCCCCCTCCCGGAGCGCCGCCGCTACGGCGGCGATGCTGCCGTTGTTGCGGTAGGTAGTGCGCAGCTCAATGGCAGCACTGCCCAGGGCGAGGCGACGGGCGGGCTCCTGCAGGTCGAGCAGCACCGAGCCGGGACCCACCGGCGGCAGCTGGGCCCCATCGCCCACCAACACCAGCCGGCAGCTGGCTGGCAGGGCATCCAGCAGGGCCTGCATCAGCGGCAGATCCACCATCGACACCTCATCCACCACCAGCAGGTCGAGGGCCAGGGGGTTGTGGCGATTGCGGCCGAAGCGATCGCCCCGGCTCTCCAGGAGCCGGTGCAGGGTGCTGCAGGGGAGATGCAGGCCTGTGCCCGCCAGAGCGGCCCGCAACCGGGCAGCGGCCTTGCCGGTGGGGGCGGCCAGCTGCAGGCGACTGGCCGGCTGTTGGGCCACCAGCGCCACCAACATGCGCGCCACGGTGCTCGTCTTGCCGGTGCCCGGGCCGCCCTCCAGTAGCACGAGGCCCTGCTCCAGCACTGCCCTGACGGCCCGTTGCTGATCAGGGTCGAGACCCTCCAGTTGGGCTGCGGGAGCGGCCCCGCCACCGGCCTCCAGGGGCCGCTGGGCCCGCTCGATCAGCTGCTGCAGCACCCCTTCCCGCTGGCGTTGCCAGCGGCGCCACTGCAATCGCCCATCCGTCATCACCAGCGGGCCATCGGGCTCGGCGGCCAGCGGCGATCTGGCCAGGGCCTGTTGATGGAGGGCACTGGGCACGGCAATCTCCAGTTGGCCCTCGGCCAGGGCCGTGGCCAGGGCCCCGATCAGTTCGGCCACCAGGGGATCGGGGTTGCAGCCGTGCAGCCGCGGCAGGGCTTCCTCCAGGGCAGCGGCCAGGGCCTGCAGCCAGCGCGGTTGCTCCTGGGCTGGGGCCGAGCTGCTCATGCTTCCCCCCCCAGGTTCCGGTCTAGCTGCAGCAGCCGCGCCAGGGGCGGGCGCTCCAGAAACACTCCCGGCACCGCCCCCGTCCCCGCCCCCGCCTCGGTGGCACCGGGAACCCCGCGCAGAAACACATAGGCATAGCCGCCGAGGTGGCGCTGGGGGCTGTACCCCGGCAGACGCCAGCGCAGGTAGCGGTGCAGGGCCACCAGATACAAATGGGCCTGTAGGGGGTAGTGGTTGGTGGCCATCAACTCGGCCATGGCGGCAGAGCCGTAGTGGCGCGGACCGCAGTGCAGAGGCTGGCCCTGGCCATCTCGCTCGCCCAGCCAGTTGCTCTTCCAGTCGGCCACCCACCAGCGCTCGCCGTGGCGAAACACCAGGTCGATCGAGCCGGTGAGGAAGCCCTGGCTGGCCAGCTCCAGCCGGGCCAGCTGCTCGGCGTAGGCGCCCCCGAACCAGCCCTGGGGGTGGGCAGCGAATGGACTCGCCAGGGAGCTGGCCCGCACCAGGCTGATGGGCAGGTCGAAATTCATCTCGTTGAGGCGTTCGGACTGGGCCAGCTGGGCCAGCTGGAAACCCCCCAGCTCCCCGCCAAAGGGCGTGGCCAGCAGCTGCTCAAGGCCGAGCAGCACCGCTTCGTTATGGAGCGCGGCGATGCCGGCCCGCTGGAGCTCCCTGGCACAAACTTCGCCCTGGCGGGCCACGCTCTGGCGGAAATCGATCTGTTCGAGGATCCGGTGCAGGCAATCCCCGGCCTGGGCGCCCCTGGGGAAGCTGGCCAAAGGGCCGTCTTCTGGCCAGGCCAGGGGGCCCGGGTCATCTCCGGGCTGGACTTCGAGCTCCCTGGCCAGGGCATCGGTTTCCCGGCCCTCTTCGAGGGCTTCGGGGGCGGCGCTGTGGCTTGCCTGGGTCCAGCTGGTGTAACTGCTACGCCCCCAGGTGGTATCAAAAGGCGCCAAGGGCACCGGGCCCCGCTGCAGCGGCTCGGCCGCTTCAGAAGCGCAGGCTTGCAGGGGGGCGACGCTGGCGGCGGGGGGATCCACCAGGGTGAGCTGCAGCTGGCGGCGGACGATCTCCTGTTCCAGCAGCTCTCGCCACTCGCCATCGCCGCGGCCCCCGTAGGGATCCTGGTGGGCAGAGGGGGGATCGTCCTGATCAAAGAGCCAGGGGTGGAGGGGGTTGCCCTGCTGCCCCTGGGCCGGGCCCCAGGCCAGCACGAGCAGCTGCTGGGCCCTGGTGGCGGCCACGTAGGCAAGGCGCTCCCGCTCCTGCAGTTCGGCCTGCAGCTGCTTGTCTCTGGCGGCATGGCCCGTACCCCAGTGACCGTTCAGGTGCAGGTCCAGCAGGGGATCACCGCTTTGCGGAGGTGTCCAGCGCACCCCGAGTCGCTGGGGTCCCTGGCTGCCGCCGGGGGCCTGCCACAGGTAGGGGCAAATCACCACCGGGTATTCCAGCCCCTTACTGCGGTGCACGGTCACCACCGACACGGCCGCATCCACCCCATCGCTATGGGGCTGGTGGGCGTCGGGCACGGAGCGGTCGGGATCGAGCCGCAGCCGCCGCAACCAGTCGGCCGCCGCAGCCGCCCCCAGCTGGTCTGAGTGGATCCGCTCCGCCACCAGCTCGCCGCACTGCTGCAGATCCGCCAGCACCCGCCCCCCCAGGGAGAGCCGGGCCAGCTGCCGCTGCTCCAACAGGCTGGCCAGCACGCCGAGAAGGCCCCGCCGGGGCAGCTGGGCGGCGAGCTGGGCCAGGCGAGCGGCCAGGCTGCTCCATTCGTCCTGGCTGGCTTTGGCAATCTGGGCCGCACTCCAGCCCAGCAGGGGCGATGCGGCCAGCAACCGCAGCCGCTGGGCCCGGCCGGGCTCGGCCAGGGCATCCAGCAACCGTTGCAGGGCAGTGGCCCCTGCGCTTTCAAACACATCCCCCTGGCTCACCAGCCGGCTGGCGATGCCACAGGTTTCGAGGGCGCCCCGCAGGGCTTCGGCCTGGCGGTGGGTGCTCACCAGCAGGCAGATGGCGTTGGCGTCCAGGCCCCGGTTGAGCAGGGCCGTGATGAAGCTGGCGATTTGGCCGGGCAGTTGGCGCTCCAAGCTGCTGCGGCTTGGCGGTTTCTGGCCGGCCAGGCGCTGGCCGCCGAGCCAGAGCAACTGCAGGGGGGCTTGCCCCTCAGGCAACACCAGGCCGCTCCCCATCACTTTGGCCTGCACCGGGGGTACGGGCAGGCCGCTGCGGCGCAGGCCCGGCCGCATCAGCCCGTTGAGGCCTGCGATCAGGGCCTCGGTGGAGCGGTAGTTGTCGGTGAGGCTGCTGATGCCGCCCCCGGCGATGGCGGCCTGGCGGGCCCGCAGGTAGGTGGCCAGTTCGCCGCCGCGAAAGCGATAGATCGCCTGCTTGGGATCGCCCACCAGCACTAGCCGGTGCCGGCCGGGCTGGAACGCCCGCGAGAGGATTCGCCACTGGATCGGGTCGGTGTCCTGAAACTCATCGACCAGGACCACGGCGTAGCGCTGCCCCACCACCTCCAAAAGGGGGGTGCTGGCCTGCTCGCCTGGATCGAGGCCCTCCAGCAGCTGGGCGAAACCGAGCCGGCCACTCTGGCGGCGGCGCCTGTTCAACTCGGCCCGGCCCCAGTGGCAGGCATGCAGCAGCAGGGCCTCCGCTGGCCCGTCCAGCACCTGGGCGATTGCCTCCAGCAGGGGGCGCTCCGGCAGGGATGGCCGCTCCCCTTCGATGCCGCGAGCCAGCTTGAGGAAGGCACCAGGGTGGAAGTAGTCGCGCAGCAGCCCCCCGGCGCCGCCGCCGCTGCCGGCCGTGGCCCCATAGTCACCGCCGCTGGGCTGGGCGGCGATCCAGCCGTCCACCAGGCCGCAACGGTCCTTGGTCGGTCTGGGGCTGTAGGGAGTGGTGGATTTAATTCCCAGGGCGCGCCACTGGCCGGCGGAGCAGCAGAAAGCCGCCTCCAGGGCGCGGCCATGGTCGCCCCAGAGCCGCTGAAAGTGACACCAGGCCCCAGCCCAGAGGGCTTCGAGCTGGGGGGCCAGGGGGCCATCAGCATCGATTTCCGGCGGCAGGGGCTCGAGTTGGAGGGCCGGGTCGCCATCGAGTTGGCGCAGCAGGCTCTCCAGCCGCTCCGGGCCACCCAGCCGCTGCTGCAGCCCGGCCAGCAGGGTGCTTTTCAAGGGCAACACCTGGCGCTGCCAGTAGTCGTGGGCCACCTGGCGCACCAGGGTGCCGTTGTCGCTTTCGAGCTGGAGCTCAGGGGGCAGGCCGGCCTCTAGGGCCTGGCGCTGCAGGCTGCGGCGGCAGAAGCCATGGATGGTGGTGATGTCGGCGGCATCGAGCTGCTCGAGGGCGAGCAGCAGCCGGGCCCGCAGGGATCCCGCCCGGGGCCGCTGCCGCTCCAGCCACTGGGCCAGGGTGGGATCGGGGGCCTCCAGCGCCGGATCATCCAGACAGGCCAGGGCCAACTGCAACCGCTGGCCAATGCGGTCCCGCAGTTCGGCGGCTGCGGCATCGGTGAAGGTCACCACGAGCAGCTGACGCAAACTCAGCTCGGCCTCGGCCACGTAGCGCAGCACCAGTTGGGCCAGGGCGAAGGTCTTGCCGGTGCCGGCACTGGCCTCGAGCAGGCGGATGCCCGGATCCAGCGGGAAGGCATTGGCCTCAAAGGGTTGCTCGGCCAAGGGAGGCAGTGTCGTCATGGCAGCTGCTGGCGCAGGGGAGCCAGCAGCTCCTCTGCCTGGGCGGCCACCACCCCGCTGGCCAGCAGGCTGGCGCCGCTGAGGTCGCTGCCGAAACAGAGGGCCTGTTCCGGTTCCTGGCGTTCGCCACGGAGCTGGCCGGGGCCCCGCTGGCTGGAGCCCTCCCAGGTCTGGATGGCCTGCTCCGGCCCCTTCTCGAGCAGGGCCCAGCCGGTCTCAGGCGGCACCGGCCAGCAGCGATGGCGCCACTGCTGCCGCAGGGCCTCCAGGCGCTGCAGTTCCCGCTGGGCGAAATCCCTCTCCGGCGCCAGCAGGCGCAGCGCCACGCCGAAGTCACGCTCGCCGCGGGCAACCACCACCCCGCCGCTGGGGGCCTGGTCGGCGGCGGCGGCCAGCAGCAGCGCCAGCCACAGCTCAAGCCGGTGGCGGCTGCGGGGCTTGGCCGTATGCAGCACCAGCAGGGAGGAACCTCGCCACAGCAGCTCCTGATGCCAGCCCTGCCACTGGGCCTGGTCCCGGTGCTCGGGCCCCAGGGCCTCCAGGCTGGCCTGCAGGCTGCGCCAGCGTTGGCTCAACACACCGGCCTCAAGCTCACCGGCCGCCAGGGGCGGCAACAGGCCCTGGCCCCGGTGTCGCTCCAGCCAGGTGGCGCTCTCGGCCAGGTCGATGTCGTTGGGGTCGGGGTTGGGGTTGGCGAGAGCCTGGCGCAGCAGGTCGGCCCGGCCCCGTTCATCAAGGCTGAGGGAATCGAGGTCATCGAGCCGCTCGGCCCACTCCCGCGGCCGCAGCCCCAGCGCTTGCAGCCAGGTGGCCTGGGGGGCGAGCAGCCAGTCGCGCAGGTCGCCATAGGGATCGGTCCCCCGACTGGTCTCGTTCGCTGGAGGGTCCTCGGCTGGGGGCTCGCTGGCGGCCAGGGGCTGGGGGGGCTCGAGTCCTGCGGGCTGGTCCAGCAACAGGCGGGCGCGGAGCAGGCGCCGATCACAGCTGCCCGGCGGCCGCCCAGCCAGCGGCTGGAAATTGGCCCGGTCAAGGGGGTTGGCGGGGTGGTCCACCAGCAGTCGGCTGCCCTTACAGGCCAGTTGGCCCTGGAGCCACTCGAGCCACTGGCGCACCGGGGTGGCGGGCGGCAGCTCCTCGCCGCTGCGGGGGTCCCGGCTGTTCCAGCTCACCAGCAGGTGGTCCCGGGCCGAGAGCAGGGACTCCACCAGCACGTAGCGGTCCTGGTCGGCGGGATTGGGGTCGCCGAGACGGCGCTGCTGCTCCAACAGGTGGAAGCCGGGCCGCTGCTGCTGCCGCGGATAGACGCCCGCATCGAGCCCCATCAGCACCACCACCCGGTGCGGAATCGCCCGCATCGGCTCCAGGGCACTGATGGTGAGGGCGCCGCTGCGGTGGCCGAACCGGCCTGAATCGGCCGCCAGGCTCTCATCGAGCACGGCGGCCACCACCGCCGCCTCCAGCTTCAAATCGCAGCCCGCGGCGGCCTGCTGCCAGTCGTCGATGGCGGCCAGCACCAGGGGCAGTTCCCAGGCCTGGGCCCCGCCCTCCCCAAACAGGTCGACCAGCAGGGCCCGTAGACAGCTGTTCCAGCCATCGCAGCGGCGGGGCCGCCGCAGCTCCTTGAGCCAGTGGCGCAGCCGGGTGAGCAGGTGCAACCAGCGGCCCACCAGCTCCACACTTTCACCGCAGGCCAAAGGAGCGGTTTCGGCCGGGGCGAGACCGGGTTCCTCCGGCAGCACCAGGCCGAGCAGCAAGCGGTCAATAGCCCAGGCGAGGCTGCCGCCCGCCAGGCCGCCCCGCTCCTCGGCATCGAGGCCCCAGCGGAAGCCGCAGCGCTGCAGCAGCGGATGGAGCGCTGCCATCTCGGCCCCACTGAGCTGGAAGTGGGCCTGAAGGGCAGGGCTCTCCAGCAGGGCTTCCAGGGCCGATGCGGTGAGCCGTTCTCCGGCCAGCGCCAGCAGCGCCAGCAGGCTGCGGCTGAGGCTGGCCTCACTCTGCTGGCTGCGGTCGGTGAGACGCCAGTTGAGGCTCACGCCGGTGGCGTCGCCATCGCCGAACACTGCCGCCACCAAGGGCGCCAAGGCATCCACCTGGGGCGTCATCACCAGCACGTCCCTGGGCTGGAGGGTGGGGTCTGCGGCCATCAGCTGCAGGATGCGATCGCGCACGATCTGCACCTGGCGCAGGGGGCCAGGACAGCGGTGAAACTCCAGGGAGCTGTCTGCCTCAGCCAGCTGCAGCTGTGGTTGGCCAGCCGGATCCACCAATTGTTGCTGCAGCTGATGCAGCAGGGGCGCAGGCCCCGGGCCGCGATGGCCGGCGGCGGGAGCCACAAACAGATCCTTCTCCTGCCCCTGGCCCAGCTCGCTTTCGCCGCTGCCCTCGAGCAACTGCTGAAATTCGCCGCCCAGGCGCCCGAAACGGGCCTCCATCCCAGAGGCCTGCAGCAGCCAGTCGCCATCAAGGGGCTGACGCAGTGCGATGGCATCGCTGAGCAGCTGGCGGCGACTGGTGCAGCGCTGCCACAGGTCGCGGCAGGGCGTGAGCAGGTAGAGATCCACCTGGGTGTGGAGGCTCAGGGCCTGAAGCAGCTGCACCTGGATCGGCGCCAGGCTGCTGAGCCCAAAGAGGCGCAGGGGGTTGGGCAGCTCCACCGCCACAGGCGGGCCCTGCTCCAGCAGGGCGATGGCCTCAAGCAGCCGCAATCCGAAGGGTTTCACCCCCAGGAGGTCACGCAGCTGCAACAGCAGCGAGCGCTGCCAGGCCTGCTCGGGCGCACTGGCCTCGCCGGCCCACCAGGCCGCCAGCAGGTCAGGGCGGTAGAGGCCCGCATCGTCGAGGGCGTCGGCGATGCTGCGGGCCAACTGCCATTGGGCCCGATCAAGTTCACCGCTGCGGCCCTGGCGGCAGCTCCACCAGTGGCGCAGGGAGGCTCCCTCGGGCTGCTCCATCAGCTCGGGCAGCAGGTTCAGCACCGGCCACACCAGCTGGTTGGCCCGCCAGGGATCCCGGTCGCCGGGGGCATCGGCCAGCAGCCCATTGACGATCCGGCGCAGCTGACTGCCTGGAAACGGATAGCGGATGTTGGCCGCGATGCCCCCGAGGTTCAGGGCCAGTTGCTCGCCGAGCCAGCGGCTGGTGGGCCAGGTGTTCACCACCACCTGCACCTCCTCGAAGGGCCCCGGGGGGTTCAGCCGCAGCTGGGCGGCCAGGAGTTCGGCCAGATGTTCTGCCCGGTTGCCCCGGAAGACGGTGAGCAAGGGCTTGGCTCAGCGGTGGGGGATCAAGGCAGGCAGCTCTGCAGCTGCTGGCTGAAGCTGCCGAACTGGCCCTGCTGCAGGCCAGGGACGGAACGGACGGCGCCGGTTTCCGGACAGTAGGCCGAGAGCTCGCCGCCGTAGCAGGCGCCGGTGTCGACCATCACGATCTGGCCGAGGCGCCGCACGTAGGGGCCAGGGGTGTGGCCGATCACCACCTCGCCGAAGCGGCCGTCGTAGGCCTGCCAGAAAGCCATGCGGATGCTGAGGTCGACCTGCCAGCTGGCGGGATCGAAACCGGCGTGGGTGGCGAGCCAACCCGGGCCGCCATAGGTGCAGGGCAACTGGGCAAGCCGCTCCTGCCAGATGCGGCAGTGGCGATCGCCAAGCTGGCGGTAGGTGTCGGAACCGGCCAGGGCCCGGTGGGCAAACCAGTCGCCCTTGTTAAGGGCGGCCACCAGGTCGGCCTCGTGGTTGCCCTTGAGCCACACGGCCCGGCCCGATTCCACCAGGCCCCAGGCCAGCTCCATGGTGCGGCGAATCTGGGGACCGCGGTTGATCACATCCCCGCAGAGGACGAGGCGATCGCCGCTGGGCAATCGCGCTACGAGTCGTTCTAAGGAGTCGGCGCAGCCATGGACGTCCCCGATCACCCAGTGGTGGCAGGTCCGTGAGGGGGACGTCATCGGTCCATCGCGTTGGATCCAGTCTCGCCCGATGACCGTCCGCTTGTCAGCCCCCCCCCACCGGCCATCGCTGGTACGGTCGCAGCAGCGAACCGCCAGCCCGATGAACCCAGCGTCGTTGTCGGTGGGGCAGCGGGTCAATGCCCTTGTCAAGGCCCTCAATGGGGCCAAGCGCACCAATGAAGCCCTGGCCCGCTGCAGCAACGGCGAGGAGATGCTGGATGTGCTGCTGGACGCCTCAGCCAGATTGGGCCTGGGATTGAGCCGTCAGCAGCTGGCCGACACCCCCCCGATCCGCGACTGGGTGTGGTGGAAGAACAAGGAGGCCCTGCTCACCATCGGCGACAACAAGCCCCGCTACAAGCAGGACGGGCAGCAGGGCACGGACGGCGACCCTGGCCCTCGCAAGCGCTTTCTAGGCCTGTTTTAGTTGGCGCCGCCGGCGAGGGGGTCGGCGATCGAGGCGCTCGGAGCTTCGAAGCGCCCGCACACCACGTATTCAAGCCGCAACTTTAGAAAGGTGATGAACTTCTCGTCCGTGGACACCACGGCGGCCGCTGGCCGGGGCACGGCGGCGGCCAGGGGTTCGAGCTCGGGGGCTTGGAGAAAGGCTGGCCGTTTGACCAGCCAAAAATCGATCGCCTTGCCCTGCTCGCCGTAATGGCGCGTGCGCTCCCGCAACACCTCCTCGAGGGGCTCCTCGACGGTGAGGAATGGTTCGCTGGCGGCGATGAAGTGATAAGTGCTCATGGCTGGCGGCTGCCGAACAGGGGGTCGTGGCGCGGATTCTGAACCAGGGACTTCATCTGGCGTACCGCCTGCTCCAGCCCCACGGCCAGGGCGCGGGCCACGATGGTGTGGCCGATGTTGAGCTCCTCCATCCCTTCAATCGCTGCCACTGGCTCCACGTTCTGATACGTGAGGCCATGGCCGGCATTGACCCGCAGGCCCAGGCTGCGGGCGATGAAGCTGCCCTCGCAGAGCCGGGCCAGTTCGCGGGGCTGGTCGGCCCAGCCGGCTTCGGCGTAGGCGCCGGTGTGGAGCTCCACCCACCGGGCCCCACTGGCGGCACAGGCCTCGAGCTGCACCGCCTCGGCATCCACAAACAGGCTGACGCCGATCCCGGCGTGCTGGAGCCGCTCCACCATCGCCCCCAGGGGGCCGGGCTGGCCGGCCACATCCAGCCCCCCCTCGGTGGTTACCTCCTGGCGTTTCTCCGGCACCAGGGTGACCATGTCAGGCCCGATCCGCAGGGCGATCGCCTCCATCTCAGGCGTCGCGGCCATCTCCAGGTTGAGGCGAGTGCGCAGCGTCTGGCGCAGCAGCTCCACATCGCGGTCCTGGATGTGACGGCGGTCTTCGCGCAGGTGCACGGTGATGCCATCGGCACCGCCGAGCTCAGCCAGCAGGGCATAGCTCACCGGGTCGGGCTCCAAGCAGCGGCGGGCCTGGCGCACGTTGGCGATGTGGTCGATGTTGACGCCGAGGCTGGCCATGCGGGGGAGGGGCTGGGGAAGGTCCCGGCGAGATCCTATGGATGCCACCCCCGCTCGCCAGCGCCCAGCCGATCAGGACGCCCCTCCAACTGCCCGCAGCGGCTTCGGGTGAGCGTCCAGGCCCCCTAACGTCGTGGAAATTCCTATTTCTCCGTTGTTGGCGGTGCAGTCGGGCCCAGTGGTTTCTCCCCGGGAACGGGGCCTGTGCAATGGCATCAATCCCTGGCTGGCACCCCTGGCGATGGTGGTCAGCCAGGACATAGCCCTGAAACTTTTTTTCAGCCAGGTGCTCGTGCTGGGCCAGGAACACCTGCCCAGTTCCGGCCCGGTGCTGCTGGCCCCCACCCACCGCTCCCGCTGGGATGCCCTGCTGCTGCCCCACGCAGCCGGGCGCCGCGTCACGGGCCGGGATTGCCGCTTCATGGTCACGGTGGACGAGATGCGCGGGCTGCAGGGCTGGTTGCTGCATCGCCTGGGCTGCTTCCCAGTGCATCAGGGCAGGCCCTCCATGGCGAGCCTGCGCTACCCCTTGGATCTGCTCTCAGGCGGCCAGCAACTGGTGGTCTTTCCAGAGGGCCAGATCCAGCAACAAAACGCCCCCCTGCACCTGCACCAGGGCCTGGCACGGCTGGCCCTATTGGCTGCCGCTCAAGGGGTGGCCGTAACGCTCGTTCCGGTGGGGATCGCCTACGACCATTCGCCGCCCCGCTGGGGTGGGCGGGCCGCGCTCTGCTTCGCCCCCCCCCTGGCGATCGGTGCGGGCGGGAGGTCCGCGGCTATCGCCTGCACCGCCCAGCTAGCCCAGGCGATGCAGGCGGCCGAAAGCCAGGCCCGCGGAGCCCTTGAACTCGCCGCCTAGAGTTAGGGCGCTTGTGACTGCTGGCTGTGCGGAGATCGACCCACCTCTTCTGCGTTATGGGCCTGGCCCTGACGGCCCTGGCTGCCCCCCTGGCCACCCTCCTTACCCCAGTTGCGGTGCAGGCCCAGCAGGAACCCCTGAGAGCGCTTGAGTCATCTGCCAGCCCGTTCAGCCTCGACGGGGTCAGGGCCCTGCTGGCCCGGGGTGATGCCGCCGCTGCCAGCGGCAATCTGGCGGAGGCTCGCAAGTTTTACGACCAAGCCCGCGATGCCTCACGCCGGCTGCTGGGCTTCTACCGCGACCTGAGCGGTTCATTCCGCGGCCTCGACGCCCGCATCCCCCGAGAGATGGACCAGAAGGGGCGTGAGACCCTTGAAGCCATGGCCCAGGCCAACCTGCGCCTAGCAGCGGTGTTCCGCCGCCAGAACCAGCCCGAGGTGGCAGTGCCCCTATTGGTGGAGGTGGTGAAGGTGATGACGCCGGCCAATCCAGAGGGACGCAAGGCCTACCAGAGCCTGGTGGAAATCGGCTTTGCCGCAAGTCCCTACACGGCCGGGGCAGCTGCGTCACCGGGCGGCTGAGCCCCTTAGATTCCAGAACTTCGCCGCATTGATTGCCCGATGGTGCATCCCGACCAGGTGAAGGCCGCCATCACCCAGGCCATGCCAGATGCCTCCGTAGAGGTCGAAGACCTCACCGGCGGCGGCGACCACCTGCAGGTCACGGTGATCTCCTCGGCCTTCAGTGGCCTCACCCGTGTCAGACAGCACCAGCTTGTCTACGGCGCCCTGCGCCAAGAACTGGCCAGCGAAGCAATCCACGCCCTGGCCCTGCAAACATCCACCCCCGCCTGATTCCATGGACGCCCCCACCCGTCAACGCATCGAAGAGCTGCTGGCCACCAGCCCGGTTTTCGTGTTCATGAAAGGCAACAAGCTGATGCCCCAGTGCGGCTTTTCCAACAACGTGGTGCAGATCCTGCACTCCGTTGGGGTGCCGTTTGAAACCTTTGACGTCCTCTCCGATGCGGAGATACGCAATGGCATCAAAGAATTTTCCGAGTGGCCCACCATTCCCCAGGTTTATGTGAAAGGGGAATTCATCGGTGGCTCCGACATCCTGATCGAGATGTACAACTCCGGAGAGCTGCGCGAGACCCTCGAGGTTGCCCTGGCCAGCTGAGGCCGCCTCAGCGACGCTCCGTTTCGTAGAGGATGCGGGGGTCACCGTCTGGCCCGAGAAAGCTGGAGGGATCCATGATCCAGCGGTCGATCAACTCTTCTAGTCGTCTTTGGCTGAGCGGATCGAGCACCGCGGTGCGTCTCAAGGCATGCAAATAGCCGTCGGCATAGAGGCGCAGCTCGGCAGGGCTGTGGAAGCGGTGGGCCAGATCCTGGCAGGCATCACACAGGGATTGGAAGTGGCGGATGGCGTCTGGATGCTGGAGCGCGGTCATGGGGTCAACAGCCCTGGAACCATTCTGCCCCCCTATCCATGCAGGTGCGAAACGGGGGAGGTTGGGGCACCCCCACAGCTGATTCGCTCCTTCCTGGGCCACTTCCATTACCGTAAGGGGGTCATAGGTCGTTCACCATCAGCTCCCCAACACCGCCAGTTCCAACCAGTCAGCAGGGTCCCCAGGCTGGAAACCAGCCCCAGAGGGTGCTTGTGGTGGATCCCCATGCCACCCTGCGCACGGTGTTGGCCCAGCGCCTGCGTCAGGATGGCCACCTGGCTGCGGCCGTGGCGACCGCCCGGGAAGCCCTGGAGGTCTGTCAAGACCAGTCTCCCGATCTGTTGATCAGCGCCGAACTGCTGGATGAGAGTTCGGCCCTGCGGCTGGCGGCCCAGCTGCGCTGCCCGGTGATGGTGCTCACGGCCCGCACGGGCTCCGAGCCGGTTGTCACCCTGCTCGATGCGGGTGCCGACGACGTTTTGCGCAAGCCCTTTGGCCTAGAGGAACTGGCCGCCCGCTGCCGCACCCTGCTGCGTCGCAGTGGCAGCGGCCTGCAGGAGCGGGTCTGCGTCGGCCCCCTGGAAGTCCATGTGCTGCTGCGCCAGGTCACCCTGCGCGACCAACCTGTGGAGCTGAGTCCACGGGAATTTGCCCTGCTTTGTGCACTGCTGATGCCCCCCGGAGTGGTGCGCAGTCGCCAGGAGTTGTTGCGGATGGCCTGGCCGCCGTTCAGCGGTGGGCCCCGCTCGGTGGACACCCAGGTGCTCACCCTCAGGCGCAAACTCGAGCAGGCCGGCCTGGGCGAGGGGGGCGGCATCGAAACCATGCGCCAGCAGGGCTATCGCTTCAGCCTCGAAACCCTGCCAGAGCCAGCGGCTGCCGAAGAAGAGCCCGCCCGCCAGCCCCTTAATAGCCTGGTGTGATCAGCCTCGCGCCAGGGCAACTGCCAATTCCCCCACGAGCATGGCGCCACTGAGGACTGCTAGCAGCTGGTAGGTCCAGGGCGGACTGATCCGGCCAATCGAGCCGGTATCCAGGCCGGTGGCCTCGGAGAAACGGCCAAGAAACTCCTCGAAGCCAGCAACCCGCTGGGGCAGCAGGTAGGCAGCTCCGTCAGTTGATCGCACGTAGAACACCCGGCCCCCCTGGCTCGTGGTCACCGGCGTGAGCGCCCCGATGGCCGTCCAGGGCAGGTTCCAGCCCCGGCGCAGCAGCCAGGCGCACCAGGGCGGATGGCCAACGCGGATACCCCCATCGCTGAGCTCAACCTGCTCGCTGGTGGCCGCGAGCACCAGCGCAAATCCGAGCGGCAGGGCCAGCCAGAGGGCTCCCCGCACAGCGCCGCTGGCCAGCAGCGGCAAGGGGGCGACCAAAGCGAGGTAGAGGCCGATCAGGGTGAGCCGGATCAGCGGTGCCATCGGGTAACTAACGGGGGCTGCTGGGCCCAGGGCTGCCTTCATCGATCCTCGGCCGAGCCAGGCAGGGGTTCGATCAGTTCGGCAGGCTGGTATTGGCCGTTGAACACCTCCTGCTCTCGGCCCTTCCAGAATTCGCCGAGTCGCATCAGATCGGCATGGGCCTCCTGCAGGCTGGCCAGGTAGGCATCTGGATCCATGCTGTCCTTGGCCTCCTTGAGCTTGGTTAGCCGCAGCAACTGGAGCATCCAGGGCTTGGCGAGCTCACCGCGCTGCTCTAGGTAGCGAGCCAGGTCTGCGGAATTGGGTGGGGGGAATCCAGGCATACTCGCCAGCCTATGCAGCCAGGCCTAGGTTGCGTTGCCCCTGTGTGCGCCTGATCGGTGAGCCTGCCCAATCGTCCAGCTGGTTTGGATCTGAACTCCGAACTGGGCCATCGCTTCTCCCAGCGGAATCTGCCAACCCAGATTCCCCGCGATCAACTGGCTGAATCGGGCCTGGGGGCCGATCTGGCCTATCAGTTGGTGCACGATCACCTGATGCTGGATGGCAACGCACGGCTCAATCTGGCCACCTTTGTGGGCACCTGGATTGAGCCCGAAGCACTGCTGCTGATGCAGGAGTGCGCTGAAAAGAACATGATCGACAAGGACGAATATCCCCAGACAGCGGAGCTTGAGGAGCGCTGTCTGCGGATCCTGGCGAACCTATGGCATGCGGAGAATCCCGACCAGACCGTTGGCACCTCCACCACGGGATCGAGTGAGGGCTGCATGTTGGGCGGCATGGTGCTCAAGTGGCACTGGCGCCAGAGGCGGCAGGCGGCGGGGCTGGATGACCGGCGCCCCAATCTGGCGATGGGCTCAAACACCCAGATCTGCTGGGACAAGTTCTGTGCCTATTTCGATGTGGAGCCCCGTCTGGTGCCGATCACGCCCCAGCGGCTCCAGCTCAACGGCGAGGAGGCTGCGGCCCATTGCGATGGGAACACGATCGGCGTGGTGGGCATTCTGGGCAGCACCTTCGATGGCAGCTATGAGCCCATCGCCGAGATTCAGCGCTGCCTGGATGAACTTGAGGCGCGCGATGGTCTGGACATCCCGATACACGTGGATGCGGCCTCCGGTGGATTTGTGGCACCCTTCAACTCGCCCGATCTGCTCTGGGATTTCCGCCTGCCGCGGGTGAAGTCGATCAATACCAGCGGCCACAAGTACGGCGGGGTGTTGCCAGGGGTTGGCTGGGTTCTGTGGCGCGAGCAGGCAGCCCTGCCAGAGGAGTTGCGCTTCAACGTCAACTATCTCGGCGGCCAGATGCCCACCATTGGCATGAACTTCTCCAGGCCGGGCGCCCAAGTGGTGGTCCAATATTTCAATTTCCTCCATCTAGGCCACACTGGCTACAGCCAGCGCATGGCAACTCTTGAGGCGATCGCCTGTTATCTCGCCGACTCGATAGCCGCGCTTTCAGCCTTCCAGCTGGTGAGCCATCCCCTGGGCCAGTTACCGGTATTTGCAGTGCAATTGGATCCAGCTATTGAAAATTGGTCCGTATTCCAATTGTCTGAGAAATTACGCGCCCGTGGTTGGCAGGTGCCCGCCTACACCATGCCCGCCGATTGCACCCAGATGGCGGTGTTGAGGTTTGTGGTGCGGGCCGGCTTCAGCCGGGACATGGCCGATCAGCTGCTGAATGACATTCGCCGGGCCGTCCAGTGGTTTGAAGGCCTGTCCGCCCCCCTGCCCGAATCCAATCAGGATGAGCAAGCCTTTCATCACTGATGGAACCGAGCACCTTTCAGCACTACTTGATCGGTCTGCTGGCAATCGGCAATAACGTTTCGGCAATTGGTGCCTTCCTGGCCCAAACCCACGGTCTGCCTCGCGCCAAGGTCAAGCGCATGATCCTGATCACCAGTGGGGCCTGCCTCGCCATGCTGGTGCTGTTCATGTTGGTTGGCACTGCGGTGCTGGATTTCTTCGGGATTTCGATCAGTTCCTTTCAGATTGCCGGCGGCCTGCTACTCGCCGGCGTGGGGCTTGAGATGATGAAATCACGCCAGCCCAGTGCCCTAGATATCAAGGCAATTGATATCAAAGACCAAGCCTATTGCGGAAGTGATGCCCAGCTTTACGCCTCTGCCGTGGTGCCGATTGCCATCCCGCTGACGGTTGGCGCCGGCACATTTTCGGCCGTGATTCTCTTCGCCAATCTGGCCGATCAAGCTACAGCCAAGTTGAATTTGCTTGCCGCAATAGCAGCCCTAGTATTGGTAAATCATCTGGTGTTCAGCTTCAGCACGCGAATTGTGCGATTTGCTGGTGAGGCGGGCCTCAGCATATTCACCAAGATCATGGGTCTGTTCACCCTGGCAATTGGAGTTGAATTCATCCTGCGGGGGCTGGGCACCGTCTACCGCCAGCTGCATTGAGCCCGAGGCCATCCCCTCAGGCCGGCAGGCGCCAGGGATTGAGGCCCAGGTCTGCACCGATTCGATGGGCGCAGGCGAAACCGCTGAAGGCCACGGCATTGAGCCCCTGGCCGGGAAAACAGGAATCCCCCACGGCGTAGAGGCCGCCGATGCCCGTGCGGTTGAAGGGCATTGGCAGCAGCCCCGGCAGCCGTAGCGCCGGGATAGGCCCGTAGCTGCCGCCCATGCGCCCCAGAAAGCGGCGGTGGCTGCGGGGCGTGCCCACCTCCCGGTGGCGAATGGCGCCCCTGAGTCCCGGCAGGATCGATTCCAGGCGGCCAATCAGCCGATCGGCGTCGGCCTGTTTCTTGGCCCGGTAAGCCGATGGGCTGAGCCCCTGCCAGTGCTCCATGGAGCTGGGGGTGAAGCTGTGGAGGATGTGGTGGCCGGGGGGGGCCAGCGCAGGATCCAGCAGGGTGGGCATCGACACGAAGATCACCCCCTGCTCAGCCTCCATCTCCTCCCAGCGCTCAAGCAGCAAGTGATGGCAGTGGAAGCCAGCGGGCACCAGGGCGGCATCGATACCCAGGTGCAGGGAGAGAAATGATGGCGAGGGCCGGTAGCGCCGCCGCCAGGTGGTTTCGGCCGCCGGCGTATGGGCCCCATCTACGAGGGTGGTAGCTGGGGAACCCTCGCCCGCGAAGGTGTCCCAGCGGGTGGCATTGCTAACCACGCGGCGGGCGCGGATGGTTTCGCCGCTGGCCAGCTGCACCCCCACGGCCTGGCCGTTTTCCAGCAGCACCTGGGAGACCCGAGCCCGGTAGCGGATGGAGCCACCATGGCTTTCGAGCCCCGCCACCAGCTTGGCTGCGATCACACCCACGCCACCCTTGGGGTAGTTGATGCCGCCGGCATGGCGATCGGAGAACACCATGCCGGCATTGATCATCGGTGTGAGATCGGCCGGCATCACGCTCCAGCAGAAGCACTCCATATCGATGAACTTGAGCAGGGCCGGATCGCTGATATGCCTGCGGGCCACGTCGCCCACGTTCACCGGCAGCCAGCGGGCCAGCCCCAGGCAGGCCAGTGGTGCCCGAAAAAAAACCTTGGCCAGATAGGCCGGATCCTCCAGCGACAGCAGCGGCATCGCATCGAGGCAGCGGAACACCTGCCAGCAGGCGTCATAGAAGGCCCGGATGCCCTTGGCTTCGTGGGGAAAACGGTCCGAGAGGTCGGCGATGAAGCGCCCGTAGTCGCGGTCGACCGCCACATTGAGACCACCGGGCAGGTGGTATTCCAGCTGGGCCGGATCGGGGATGGTGTCGCAGTGCTGGCCCACGTCGGCCAGGGCGCGGGTGAGCAGGTTCGTATGGCCCTCCTCGCCGAATCCGAAGATCATCGAGGCGCCCACGTCAAACGTGTAACCGGCGCGCTTGAAGCTGCCGCCCGACCCGCCGGGAATCAGGTAGCGCTCAAGCACCAGCACCTTGGCCCCCTTGGCAGCCAACTGGGATGCTGTGACCAGGCCGCCGATGCCGGCGCCGATCACAATCACATCCCAGCTGGCGCCGGTAAGGGGGGCAGGGCTGGAGTTCACCGGTGCAAGGGCCTGGGGATCCGACCCTAGGAGCCCCAAACCAGGCTCAGGCGCGGGCGCGCTTAAGCATCAACTGCAGCTGGCCCACCGCGGCCCGGCCGATGTGGAAGACGGCCCAGCTCGCAGCCAGCAGGATCGGAGCGACAACCAGCAGCAGCCGAGCGTCCATGGAAGGTGGGGAAACAGGATTCTCTGATCTTAATTAGTGTGCCGCCCCCGATGCCCGTTGGATTCCGGATTTGTCTTCATCCGTTTTCCCTGCGGGCCTGGGCGTGGGCCATGGCCAACTGCCGGTAGTGGCGGGCGTGCTGGCGTTGCCCGGCCTGGGCTTCGGCACTGAGTTGGCGCTTCACCTGGGCAGGCGCTCCCATCACCAGGGCACCGGCGGGCACATTCCTGGTGACCACCGAGCCGGCGGCCACCAGGGCCCCTGCGCCCACCGTCACTCCATTGAGCACGATCGCGCCAATTCCGATCAGGCAGCCGTCCTCAAGGGTGGCGCCATGCACCACAGCCCGGTGGCCAATGGTGACGTCAACTCCGATGGTCACGGGCAGGTCCGGATCGCCATGGAGCACCGCACCGTCCTGCACGTTGCTGCCCTCGCCCACCAGGATCGGGCAGACATCGCCACGGGCCACGGCGGTGGGCCAGAGGCTGGCGCCGGCGGCGAGCCTCACATCGCCAATGACGACGGCTGAATCCGCTACCCAGGCCAGGGGATCAATCCTGGGTTCGGGCCAGGGAGTGCTGCCAGTCAGACATCCCATGGACTGGGGCACAAGGTTTGGCCATTCTCCCGGCTGCCCTGGCCCCCTTGGAGGATGTGGCCGCTGGGTGATACGTTCCATACGTGCCCAGAGGGCGCGGGTCGCTAGCTCAGCGGTAGAGCACTCGGCTTTTAACCGATTGGTCCTGAGTTCGAATCTCAGGCGACCCATTCTCTTCTCAGCTGGTCTTTGGCCCAGTTCCCCCTGAGGGAAGCTGATCTCATGAATTGCCAACGTCCGACGGACTGGGGCACGAGACGACTCAATCTGACAGTTTTTGACCCATTTCCGTACCTAAGCAAAGAGCCTCCACCCATCTCATTTGACGAGACGGGGAGACAGGGGGACGCCGATGCGGTCCCGTATTGCCCTCGTATTGCCCTCACAGTGCTTAGCGGAGCTGGCTGGGTTGAAGCAGATGCACCATCACTATTTTCAGCACTGCCAAGACGGGGCCTTATTAATGCTCTCTTCTGCTTGCTATTATTGCATTTGGAATCTTACATTAGCCGGATGCTCTCACCCGCCGCAAATGGTAAAATGGTCAAAGAAAACAATACATTGGCCGCCACCAGGCTCTCAGCATCAGCGAGCGAAGTAGCCAATCAGAAATAGCCTGGCAAGCAGGGTCGGCAAGTCCAGTCAAACTCCTGGGGTTACACAATTAAACAGTTGTCGGGCCCTTGAAAACCATATGCGACACCAATCTGCCGATCAACTTACGGAATCATGTTACGAAATCTTGAGAAGAACGGGCCAGGCAGGCGGCTAAGCGCGGCGGGCTCTGCACGCTCGCGGGGCATGGTGAATCGCAGTCGTGAGGCTCCGACCCAAGCGTGAAATAATTAAATCCAGTGGAACAACATCAATGCAGCGATCTCACTCCTACAGGCGCCTGCTCCTCTCATGCATCGCCCTGATGATCTGCTTTGGCCTACCCATGCCCTGGAGTCGACTAGCCTCGTTCGGCTATCTGGCTCTGGGAATCGTCCTGATTCAGGGCTTAAGTCCAGAACCCAGGGATTCCGCCACAGGAGGCGCGCCTTCCAAGCCCTACAGACTGCTCGGCATTGCTGCTATTGCTTTCTGGCTGTTATGGAACCTGACTCCCGTGGAGATGCGCAACACCGGCATCCCAGTGATCCTGTTATGGACAATATTCGGTGGCTGGAGTGCCATTCGGCTGATCCAGCGACTGGCGCGGGAGTCCAGAATAAATGGGGCCGTGCTGCAGGGAGCTCTGGCTGGATATCTGATGCTGGGACTGGCCAGCGGTCTGTTGCTGTGCGGTCTGGAAACCATCCAGCCAGGCAGCTTCCGGGGCATTGACATCGGCACCGGGGCAGTTGGCCTGGATCACTCGGTATGGGGGCTTAACTTTGCAGAGTTGAATTACTTTGCCTTCGTTAGTCTTACCACCATGGGCTAGGGAGATGTAGTGCCCATGACAGCGCCAGCAAGCATGATCTGCGTGATGATAGCCGTAACTGGAACTTTTTACATAGCTGCTGTCATGGGGGTGCTGATCAGCAGGCTCACCATTCAGGAAACCGAGGAGGTCCGCAATTCCTCCCAAAAACCATGAAGTTCATACTGATTTTACGAATCCCCCGCCGAAGGTGAGCCACCGCCCTGTTCGGGTGGCCGGCGGGGCCGGTGGTATGCCGGGTCCGGGTTGGAAGCCTGCAGCTCCCTAACCGTGCTGAGGGCAAAGCCGGATAGACCGCCCGCAAAAGTCAACAGCCAAAGCTGCCAGAGGGCACGCGCCGGGGACAGGGGCGTCGCCGTGCGGGCGATAGTTGCCTGCAGCAGCAGTGCCAACGCCGTTCCCAGCAGGGTGCCGGCCAGCAAAGCAGCCAGCACGCGGCGGTTGGTCGATCGGCGACCAGCACCGCGGTTCATGGACCGGGCTCCGGCGCGGCTGGTATCGGCTCAGACAACCCAGCTGAACCGTACGCGGGACCACCGCCGAGCCAGCTCTTCATCACCACGTAGAACACGGGCACCACGAACAGACTGAGCAGCGTGGCCGCCAGCAGGCCGCCGAACACCACCGTGCCCAGGGAGGTCTGGCTACGGGCACCAGCGCCGCTGGCGAGTACCAGTGGCAGGAAGCCGAACAGGGAGGAGATCGCCGTCATCACGATCGGCCGCAGCCGCGCCCGCGATGCTTCCCGGGCCGCCTCCAAGGCCGGCAGCCCTTCAGCCAGCCGCTGGTTGGCCTGATCCACGATCAGGATCCCATTTTTGGCCGCCAGACCAATCAGCATCACCAAACCCACTTGGGCATAAATGTTGAGCACCTCTCCCCTCAGGCTGAGGAAAAGCAGGGCCCCGAGCATGGCGGCGGGCACCGTCATCAGGATGATCAGCGGATCGCTGAGGCTCTCGTACTGACCTGCCAGCACTAGGTAGACCACCAGAATTCCCATGGCGAAGATGACGATCGCCAGCGACCCGGCCTTCACCTCCTCCCGCGACAGGCCGGTCCAGTCGGAGCTGATGCCGCTCACCCCCAGCTGATCGAACACCTTCTGGATGGCGACTATCGCCTGGCCGGAGCTACGGCCGGCGGCCGCCTCACCCTCCACCTTGATCGAGCGATAGAGGTTGAAATGGGGAATCACCGCCGGACCGGTGGAGGGGCTGATATCGATGAACTCCGACAGCGACACTGGCTGCCCCTTGGCGCTGGGTACGTAGAGATCCTCCAGTCGCTGCGGCGTAGAGCGGTAGGGAGAGTCCGCCTGCACAAACACCCGCCGCACCCGGCCCTCCTGGAAGGTGTCGTTGATGTATGCGCCGCCGAAGTTGAGGCTGAGCGTCTGCATCGCCTGGCCGAAGTCGATGCCCAGCGATGCCAGCCGGGCGCGGTCCACGGTGATTTCCATCTGGGGGGCCTCAGGGCTGAACTGGGTGAACACCCCCTTCAGCTCAGGCTGGGCATTGGCATTCTGGATCAGCCGGCGAGCGGCGTTGAAGAACTGCGGCAGCGACAGGCCGCCGCCGCTGCGATCGAGCAGCTGGAACTCGAAGCCGCCGGCATTGCCATAGCCGGGAATTGAGGGAGGCTGGATGGCGATCACCCTGGCCCCCCGCAGGCTGGCAAAGCGTCGGTTCAGCCGCGCCACGATCGCCTCCATCGACTGATCCGGCGCGCTGCGCTCTTCCCAATTAGTGGTGCCGAAGAAGAACAAGCCGCGGTTGGGGGCATTGCCACTGAGGCTGGCGCCGCTGAACACAGCCGCCGCCGTGATCGCTTTTTCCTCGGCCAGAATTGCTGCCACCCGTCGGTTGATCGAGCTTGTGATCGCATCTGAGCTACCCTCCGGAGCCTGGACGATGCCAATCGCATAGCCTTGATCCTCCACTGGCACGAAGCCGGAAGGAATGGCGTTGAAGGCCACCGCAGTGAGCACGATGCCGCCTAGTAGGGCCGCCATCACCGTGCCCCTGTGGCGCAGCACGCCGCTGAGGGCACTGTCGTAGGCCCGCTCGGCCCGACCGTAGAAAGCATTGAAAGCCTGGAAGATCCAGGGGGTGAACCAGCCGGCGCTGACGCCAATACCGCTGCATAGCAACGCCAAAAATGGGCTGCTCAGCCCAGCCAACAGCAGACCAGCCACGGCTCCGGCGCCACAGACTGGCAGCAGCAGCGGCCGGCCACTTACCTGGCTGAGGCCGTAACCAAGCAGCGCGGCCAAGATCAGCATTCCCAGCGCCGGCAGCACCCCACCACCGCTAACCAGCAGGCCGTAGAGGAATCCGAGCAGCGCGCCAGCAATGGCATAGGTGCGGCGGCTGGGCTCCTGGTCCTGGCGGGAGAGCAGCAGGGCCGAGAGCATCGGCGAGAAGGTGAGCGCGTTGAAGGTGGAAATGGCTATGGCGAACAGGATGGTTGCCGCAAACTGGCGGTAGATGGTGCCGGTGGCGCCAGGGAAAAACAGCACCGGCAGAAACACGGCAAACAGCACCAGCGAAGTGGCGAGCACCGCCCCGAACAGCTCCGCCATCGTCGCCTTGGCGGCCTCAAGGGCAGTGAGCCCCTCGGCACGTCGCGTCGCTGTGCCCTCGATCACGGTGATCGCATCGTCCACAACCAGGCCGGTGGCCAGCACCAAACCGAACAGGGTTAGCTGATTGAGGCTGAAGCCGAACACCTTCACAAAAGCGAAAGTGCCCACCAGTGCCACTGGAATGGCGATCGCTGGCACCAGCGTCGCCTTCCAATCCTGCAAGAACAGAAACAGAATCAGCACCACCAGCACCACCGCATCGCGCAGCGAATTGCTAACTCCTTCGATCGAAGCGCTGATGAAATCGGTGACGTCGTAGATCTTCTCGAGCTTCATCCCGGGCGGCAGTCCCGCCTGGAACTCCGCAAGCACCTGCTCGACCCCCTTGGATACCTCCAGGGCATTGCTGCCGCTGAGCTGATAGATGGCCAGGCCCACCGAGGGCACCCCGCGCAGATCGGTGGCGCTGATGTCGTAACTCTCGCCACCAAGGCTGACGCGGCCCACATCCCGCAGCCGCACCAGCGCCCCGTCGCCGGTGTTACGCAGGATCAGGTTTTCGAAATCCTCGTTTTGCAGCAACCGGCCCTGCAGCTGCACCGAGAAGGTGAAAGGCTGGCCTTCGGGCGCCGGCGCACCACCGATCCGCCCGGCCGGCACTAGGCGGTTCTGGCTCTGCAAGGCCGCCACCACATCGGCGGCACTGAGTTGCTGCTGGGTGAGGCGGTCGGGATCGAGCCACACCCGGATCGCCAGGCGGCGGTTGCCGAAATAGGTGATCTCCCCCACGCCCCGCACCCGCCGGACCTGGTCGGTGAGACCCTGATCCAGCTTGCCGCTGAGGGTCTCGACGCTGTAAGGACGGGCCGGATCCGTACTGACCAGGTTGTAGACGAGCAAAATCGAATTGGAGGCCTGACTCACCGTTACCCCCGACTGGCGCACCTCAGCGGGCAGCTGCGGGGTGGCGAGCGCCACCCGGTTTTGGACGTTCACCTGGTTGATGGCGCCATCGGTGCCACTAGCGAAAGCCACGCTGATAGCGCTGCTGCCATCGGCCGCACTGGTGGAGGTGATGAACTCCATGTTTTCAACCCCGTTTATCTGCTGCTCCAGCACCGCGGTGAGACCCTCTTCCACACTCACCGCATCGGCGCCCTGATAGCGGGCGCTCACCTGCACCGTCGGCGGGGCGATATCGGGAAGATTCTCGATCGGCAGGATCGGCAAAGCGATCAGCCCAGCGATCACGATCAGCAAGCTGCAGACCGTGGTAAGCACCGGCCTGAGGATGAAGCGGTTGGAGGCGGACATAGGGGTTCCTCTCCTTACTGCGACTGGGCCTGCTGCACCGGCAGGCCATGGCGCAGGCTGAGCAGGTTGCTGCTGATCACTAGGGCCCTGGCGTCCAAGCCCTGCAGCACCGGGTAGCGAGCATCCTGCAGGGGACCGAGCTGCACGCGGGTCTGCAGGGCGAAACGGCTATTCGGCGGCAGCTGCCGCAGCCGCTCCAGGGGCGCCTGGCCCGGATCCCGCTCCAGCTCCTGCAGCGTACCGAGACGGTACACATAACTCTGGCCGGAGGACTGGATGACGGAACCCACCGGCACCGATAACTGGTTGGTGCTGGCCAAAACCAGGCGGGTGCGCACCCGCAGGCCATTGCGCAGGTTGCCGTTCCTGTTGTCATAAATGGCCTTCACCAGCAGTACCTGATTGCCGACATCGACACTGGGATCGATCGAAGCAACAACACCGCGCACCAGGGGCTGGCTGCTGCCGGGATCCTCCAGGATCACCGTCTGGCCCGGCCGCACCCGGTTGCGCAGCCGGGCTGGCACGTCGATGCGGGCCGTGAGCTCGCCGTTGCGGATCACGGTGGTGAAGGGGTCGCCGGCCCGGATCACATCCCCAATCTTGACGGTCACATCCCCGACCGTCCCAGAGATTGGGGAGCGAAGGTCGCGGAAGCCAAGGTCTGCCTCCCGGGCTCGCAGGCTGGCGGTCGCGGCGATGTAGCCCTGGCGCAGCTCATCGCGCTGCAGGATGCTGGCCGCCCCCACCCGGGCCAGGAAAGCAAAGCGCTCATAGTTAAGCCGGTCCTTAGCCTGTTCTGAGCGCAGGCTCATCACCTCGGCCTGCAGCTGCGCCTGATCGAGCACCACCAGCAGCTGGCCAGGCCGCACCCGGTCCCCCTGACGAATGCGCAGCTCTTGGATCCGGCCGCCGGCCTGGGCCGCCAGCTGCACCGCCGCTACCGCATCAAGGGTGCTGATCGTGGCCACCTCCTGGCGGAAGGTGACGGGGCGAGCCTCGATCGTGTCGACCACAATGGGCCTGGCCGCCTCAGGGGTTGAGGGAGTGCAGCCCGTCAACAGCGCGAGACCGCAAAGTGCGGCCGCCGGCAGTTCGCGCCGAAGGGGCATGCATAAGCGTGGTGATGGAACTGATTTATAGCCCCCTCCTTCTCTGCGAGCCCTCAATGCAAACTTTTGAGGTCCCCCCGAACCAAGGGATTGCGGCAAGCCCTTGGTTCGGGGCCGGCAGAGCCCATTTCACAGCCGACCCTGCAGGCCGTAGAGCAGGGTTGCCGCGCTTTCGCGCAGGGCTAGTCGGTTGCGCTGGGCGGGCAGGAGGGCAGGCTCGGCAGCAACCGGGAACACCGTTAGCTGCTGGCGCTCAAAGGCGCGGCTGGCCCGCGGCAGCTGCCAGGGATCGGTGATCAGCACGATTGCCGGCAGGGAGGAGGCCGTGGTGTGCTGGCGGATCCAGGCGCCGGTGAGGCTGGCGTTT